>NZ_KV821891.1:0-59885 GCF_001815785.1 Corynebacterium sp. HMSC056F09 | reverse complement strand
AGAGAAGAAGGAAGAGCCGAAGGCAGAGGAGAAGCCTGCTGCTTCCCAGTCCTCCGAGCCGAAGACTTCTGAGACCTCCACGAAGGTCAACAACGGCGATAACGTCCCGTATGTCACCCCGCTGGTGCGCAAGCTGGCTGAGAAGCACGGCGTAGACCTCTCCACCGTCTCCGGCACTGGCGTCGGTGGCCGCATCCGCAAGCAGGACGTCCTGGCCGCCGCCGGCGAAGGTGAGGCACCGGCTTCCTCCGCTAGCGCCTCCTCCAGCAACCCGCGCGCTCGCTGGTCCACCAAGTCTGTAGATCCGGAGAAGCAGGAGCTCATCGGCACCACCCAGAAGGTCAACCGTATCCGCGAGATCACGGCGACCAAGATGGTTGAGGCCCTCCAGATTTCCGCTCAGCTGACCCACGTCCAGGAAGTCGATATGACCGCCATCTGGGATATGCGCAAGCAGTCCAAGCAGGCGTTCATCGACAAGTACGAGGCCAACCTCTCCTTCCTGCCGTTCATCGTGAAGGCCACCGTTGAGGCACTGGTCTCCCACCCGAACGTCAACGCGTCCTACAACCCGGAGACCAAGGAGATGACCTACCACGCTGACGTCAACGTGGCCATCGCCGTGGATACTCCGCGCGGCCTGCTGACCCCGGTCATCCACAAGGCCCAGGAGCTAACGCTGCCGGAGATTGCCCAGAAGATCGCCGAGCTGGCTGATAAGGCCCGCAACAACAAGCTCAAGCCAAACGATCTGACCGGTGCAACCTTCACCGTGACCAACATCGGCTCCGAGGGCGCCCTGCTGGATACCCCGATTCTGGTTCCGCCGCAGGCTGGCATCCTGGGCACCGCCGCTATTACCAAGCGCGCGGTCGTCGTGACCGAGGACGGTCAGGACGCCATCGCCATCCGCCAGATGTGCTACCTGCCGTTCACCTACGACCACCAGGTGGTCGATGGTGCCGACGCTGGCCGCTTCATCACGACCATCAAGGACCGCCTCGAAACTGCAGATTTCGAAGCCGACCTTGACCTCTAAGGCTTAACAAGACTCCAAGTCTTAAGAGACTGCTCCCCTGCCACTGCGGCGGGGGAGCTTCGTCGTTTTCCACCCGGCTTTCCTCCACCCCCGCAAACACAGCTCGGTGACATCGCTCAGTGGCGCCGCAACTGCCCTATCTGCCAAAACTATTGCCCGGTTTTCAGAGATCGGCGCTAAGTTTGGCAGATAGGCGCGTTTTCTTTAACCGTCTTGCCACCAAGACCTAACCTCTGTGACTCAGCACACTAGACTGTGCAGCATGGTTTCTCAGAAGTGGTTCCGCGTCGCTCTCGGCATGTTCCTCGTCGCGTGCGGCGCTAATCTTTTCGCCCCCATGGTCGTGGTCTACCAGCTCACCACCAACCTGGGGGTTCTGCAGACGACCTTCCTCTTTGGCATTTACGCCCTCGGCATCATGGTGGCACTTTTCATTGGCGGTCCTCTCTCGGATTCGCTGGGACGCCGCGCTATCATGCGCCCAGCCGTCCTCACCACCACTGCCGGCTCGCTGGTCTTCCTCGGCGGCGCAGGCGGTGCCTTCCTCCCCTTGCTGATCGGACGCCTGTGTGCCGGGGCGGCAGTGGGACTGGCCATGTCTTCCGGCGCTGCCTGGATTAAGGAACTCAGCACCCACCTCAGCGTGGGCGCCAAGCGTTCTTCCATTGCTCTTTCGGCTGGCTTCGCGTCGGCACCTGGCGTAGCCGGTATCGCCGCAGAGTTCCTCCCCTGGCCCACCGTCCTGCCTTATCTATTGCATATCGGCCTAGCACTCATCGTGGTTCCGCTCGTGTGGACGGTGCCCGAAAAGCACACCGAACAGCCACAGCCTCATTCACAGCCACGGCGCCGTTCCTTAATCCCCACCAGCCTGATTACCCCCCGCTACCTACCGGTCGTTGCCTACGCGCCGTGGGTCTTCGGCTCCGCCACCACTGCCTTCGTCTTCCTCCCCTCGCAGCTCAGTGAGCACCTACGCCACCCCATTCTCATTGCTGGGCTCTGTGCGCTACTCACCATGGGCAGCGGCGTGGTAATCCAGCAGCTAGCGGGCCGCATCCGCGTGACCGCGTTCCATGGCATGGTGCTGGCCGCGATAGGCATGCTCCTGTGTCTCATCGTCGTCGCGGCGGCACACCACGGCTGGGCGGTATTCCTCCTCCCCCTCGCGGCCATCATCATGGGAAGTTCCTATGGAATAGGCATGCTCAGCGGGCTCGCAGAAACGCAAGCCATCGCTCACCCGGCGGAACTCGGCGCGGCAACGGGGGTGTTTTATTCGCTGACCTATCTCGGCTTCTTTGCCCCGTTCATCCTCTCGCTTTTGGGCCCTGTCACGGGGTATTCCACCGCCTTCATCATCGGGTTCGCTGTCGCGGCGCTGACTGCCGTGACGCTACATCTCCGAATCAGGGGTAACCGGGGTTAATGTCATGGCATACGCCTTATACTTGGAGCAGTTTAGGTCACACAAACTAACGCCACGAAGGAGATTCACCATATGGATTTCATCTCTCGTCATCTCGGCCCGGATGCAGCCGAGCGTGAAACGATGCTCAAGGCCCTGGGCTACGACAGCGTCGATGCGCTTGTCGATGCTGCCTTGCCAGCCTCCATCCGCGCCACCGAGGCGCTCAACCTCCCGGAGGCTTTGAGCGAAGATGATGCGCAGGCGAAGCTGCGCGAGTACGCCTCCCAGAACGTCGTGCTGAAGTCCTTCTATGGCCAGGGTTACTCCGATACCCTCACCCCGGCAGTCATTCGCCGCGGGCTGCTGGAGGATGCCGGATGGTACACCGCCTACACGCCCTACCAGCCGGAGATCTCGCAGGGCCGCCTCGAGGCACTGCTGAACTTCCAGACCATGATCGAGTCCCTGACCGGCCTTCCCATCGCGAACGCCTCGCTTCTCGACGAAGCCTCTGCCACCGCCGAAGCCGTCGGCCTGATGGCCCGCGCGGTGAAGAAGGGCCGCCGCGTGCTGTTGGACTCTCGCCTGCACCCGCAGGTCCTGACCGTGGCCGCCGAGCGCGCCCGCGCCATCGAGCTCGAGGTCGAGATCGCTGATGTCCGCGATGGCATCGTCGGCGAAGACCTCGTCGGTGCAGTTCTGGCCTACACCGGAACCGGGGGCGATATCGTCGACCCGCGCGCCGCCATCGAGGAGCTGCACACCCGCGGCGCCCTGGCCGCCGTCGTGGCCGACCCGCTGTCGCTGCTCCTTCTGGAGGCACCTGGTTCGATGGGCGCAGACATCGTCCTTGGCTCCTCGCAGCGCTTCGGCGTCCCGCTCTTCTTCGGCGGCCCGCACGCGGCCTTCATGTCCGTCACGGATAAGCTCAAGCGCCAGCTTCCGGGCCGCATCGTGGGCGTGTCCAAGGACGCCGCCGGCCGCCCCGCTTATCGTCTGGCGCTGCAAACCCGCGAGCAGCACATCCGCCGCGAGCGCGCCACCTCCAATATCTGTACCGCCCAGGCTCTCCTGGCCAACGTGGCCTCGATGTACGCGGTCTACCACGGCCCGAAGGGGCTGAAGGAGATTGCGCAGCGCGTGCATAACCGCGCTTCTGCTTTTGCTGCAGCAGTCACCGGCGCGGGCAAGGAGATTGTCTCCCGCGACTTCTTTGACACCGTGACCGTCACCGGCGTGGATGCCGCCGCCATAAAGGCCCAGCTGCAGGAGCAGGGCTACCTGGTGCGCGCCATCGGCTCCGACAAGGTCTCGGTCTCCTTCGGCGAGTCCGCTACCAACGAGGACGTCAACACCCTTGCCGCTGCCTTCGGCGCCGAGGCCTCCACTAACTCCGAGCCAGCCGCGTCTGGCTCCTTCGAGATTCCGTCCTCCGTCCAGCGTTCCGAGGAGCCGCTGCAGCACGAGATCTTCAACTCCCTCCACTCCGAGACCCAGATGCTGCGCTACCTGCGCACCCTGGCGGATAAGGACTTAGCACTCGACCGCACCATGATCCCGCTGGGCTCGTGCACGATGAAGCTCAACCCCACCTCTGCCATGGAGCCCATCTCCTGGCCGGAGTTCGCGGGCATCCACCCGTATGCCCCGGAGGAGACCACCGCAGGTTGGCGCGCGCTGATCGACGAGCTCGAGTCCTGGCTCGCCGATATCACCGGCTACGCCCAGGTTTCGATCCAGCCCAACGCCGGTTCCCAGGGTGAGCTGGCCGGCCTGCTGGCCATCCGCCGCTACCACGTGGCCAACGGCGACCACGGCCGCGATGTCATCCTCATTCCGGCATCCGCGCACGGCACCAACGCCGCGTCGGCGACCCTGGCCAACCTGCGCGTCGTCGTGGTCAAGACCGCGGACGATGGCTCCATCGACGTCGCCGACCTCGACGCCAAGATTGAGCAGCATGGCGAGCACATCGCCGGCATCATGATTACCTACCCCTCCACCCACGGCGTCTTCGACCCGGAGGTGCGCGAGGTCTGCGACAAGGTCCACGCGGCCGGCGGCCAGGTCTACATCGACGGTGCCAATATGAACGCGCTCGCCGGTTGGGCCCGCCCGGGTGCTTTTGGTGGCGATGTGTCTCACCTGAACCTGCACAAGACCTTCACCATCCCGCACGGCGGAGGTGGCCCGGGTGTGGGCCCGGTGGGCGTCGCCAAGCACTTGGTGCCCTTCCTGCCAACGGATGCCAACGACCCCCAGCTGGACCCCGCGCAGCCGGCCGCAGAAGGCACCGGCGTGCCGTCCACCGCATCGCGCTACGGTTCCGCCGGCGTGCTGCCGATTTCTTGGTCCTACCTGGCTATGGTGGGCGCGCAAGGACTTACGGAAGCCACGAGCCACGCCATCCTCGGCGCGAACTACCTGGCGCAGCGCCTGAAGGATTCCTTCCCGGTGCTCTACACGGGTAATGCCGGCCTGGTTGCCCACGAATGCATCTTTGACCTGCGCGAGCTGACCGACGCCTCCGGCGTCACCGCCGCCGATGTAGCCAAGCGCCTCGTGGACTACGGCTTCCACGCGCCGACCCTGTCCTTCCCGGTGGCCGGCACCCTCATGGTGGAGCCCACCGAGTCCGAGGACCTGGGTGAGCTGGACCGCTTCATCGAAGCCATGCGCTCCATCCGCGCCGAGATCCAGGAGATCATCGACGGCAAGGTGGCCTACGAGGACTCCGTCATCCACCACGCACCGTTCAACGCCGAATCCGTCGCCGCCGACGAGTGGAACTTTGCCTTTAGCCGCCAACAGGCCGCCTACCCGGTGGCCTCCCTGCGCCGCGGCAAGTACTTCCCACCGGTACGCCGCATCGATGAGGCCTACGGTGACCGCAACCTGGTGTGCACCTGCCCGCCGCCAGAGGCTTTTGACTACTCCGACGACAACCAGGAGGTTTAATCAATGACTGACTACCTGCACTCCCCGCTGCATGCTGAGCACGAGAACCTCGGCGCTACCTTCACGCCCTTCGGGCCGTGGGAGATGCCGCTGAAGTATGACAACGAGCTGGAGGAGCACCGCGCGGTACGTAATGCCGCAGGCCTCTTCGACCTCTCCCACATGGGTGAAATCTGGGTCAACGGCCCGGACGCCGCCGAGTTCCTCTCCTATTGCTTCATCTCCAACCTCACCACGCTTAAGGAGGGCAAGGCGAAGTACTCCATGATCTGCGCGGAGGATGGCGGCATCATCGATGACCTCATCACCTACCGCTTGGAGGAGACCAAGTTCCTCGTCGTGCCCAATGCTGGCAACGCCGACACCGTGTGGGAAGCGCTCAACGAGCGCGCCGAGGGCTTCGATGTGGACCTGAAGAACGAGTCCCGCGATGTGGCGATGATCGCCGTCCAGGGCCCAAAGGCCCTCGAAATCCTCGCCCCGCTGGTGGAGGACACCAAGCAGCAGGCCGTGATGGACCTGCCTTACTACGCCGCGATGACCGGCAAGGTGGCCCGCAAGTACGCGTTCATTTGCCGTACCGGCTACACCGGCGAGGACGGTTTCGAGCTCATCGTCTACAACTCCGACGCCCCGGAGCTGTGGGAAGAGCTGCTCAAGGCCGGCGAGGAATACGGCATCAAGCCCTGCGGCTTGGCAGCGCGCGACTCCCTGCGCTTGGAGGCTGGCATGCCGCTCTACGGCAACGAGCTCACCCGCGATATCACCCCGGTGGAAGCCGGGATGTCCCGCGCCTTTGCCAAGAAGGAGCAGGACTTCGTGGGCGCAGAGGTACTGCGCCAACGCGCCGAGGCTGGCCCGCAGGCCGTTATCACCGGACTTGTCTCCTCCCAGCGCCGCGCCGCCCGTGCCGGCTCCGAGGTGTATGTGGGTGAGAACAAGGTGGGCACGGTGACATCTGGTCAGCCCTCCCCCACCCTGGGGCACCCGGTAGCACTCGCGCTCATCGATACCGCCGCTGAACTCGAGCCGGGTGCGGCCGTCGAGGTGGATATCCGCGGCAAGCGCTACCCCTTCGAAGTCTCCGCGCTGCCCTTCTACAAGCGCGATAAGTAAACTCCACTACTGAAGTCAACTACCGAAAGGACACCCCTTCTCATGGCTAACCTTCCTTCCGATTTCTCCTACTCCGAGGACCACGAGTGGATCAACGCCACCGCTGATTCCGTCGTTGGTTCTACCGTCCGTATCGGCATCACCTCCGTGGCCGCTGACCGCCTGGGTGAGGTCGTCTTCGCTGAGCTTCCGGCCGTGGGCGATACCGTCGAGCACGGCGAGACCTGCGGCGAGGTCGAGTCCACCAAGTCCGTGTCTGACCTCTACTCCCCGGTCACCGGCACCGTGACCGCCGTCAACGAGGGCGTGCACGATGACTACGCAGTCATCAACAACGACCCCTTCGGTGAGGGCTGGCTCTTCGAGGTCGAGGTCACCGAGGTCGGCGAGCTGATGACCGCCGACGAGTACGCTTCCGCCAACGGCGTCGATTAAAACAACGCTTGAGCAGCGCACACTCAGCCCCTTTCTGGCTGAATCTTCGCGGGGTTTAGGATTGGTTTCATGACTGCTCCCCGCGAACCTTTCTTTCCCGCTGATCGCTCCATCCGCGCGTCCGGCGAACCACTGGAGATCCGCCGCTTGGGCCGCATGGGCTACCAAGAGGCCTGGGATCTGCAGGCTGAGCTCGCGGCGGCGCGGGCGGCGGGTACGCAGGGTGATGTCATCCTCGTGGTGGAGCACCCCAACGTCTACACCGCCGGCAAGCGCACGCAGCCGGAGGATATGCCTGATAATGGCCTGCCGGTCATCGATGTTGACCGGGGCGGGCGCATCACCTGGCACGGCGAGGGCCAGTTGGTGGTCTACCCCATTATCAAACTGGCCGAGCCGGTTGACGTTGTCGACTACGTCCGCCGCCTTGAGGAGGCCATCATCCAAGCCGTCCGCGAACTCGGTGTGAGCACCGCTGGGCGCATCGATGGCCGCTCGGGTGTGTGGGTTCCTTCCAGCACCCGGGCTGCCGACCCAGCCGCCCCGAAGCGCGACCGCAAGCTAGGTGCGTTGGGCATTCGCGTGACCCGCGGCGTGACCATGCACGGCCTAGCGCTCAACTGCACCAACACCTTGGAGTACTACGAGCACATCGTGGCCTGCGGCATCGATGATGCGGATGTGTCGACGCTGTCGCTTGAGCTCGGCCGTGAGGTGACCATGGAGGAGGCAGAAGCCCCGCTTCTCGACGCCCTCCGCAAAGCCCTCTCCGGCGAACTGACGGTGGCCGACCACACCTTTGCCTCGGCCCCAGATCCCATCAAAGTGGCCAACGAGAAGGCCCGCCAAGCCCGCAAAGCCGCGCAAGAAAAATAGCGGCTACCCTCGGTGGAATAAAGCAGCCACCCGCAGGGCTTGTAATAGAAAGAGCTAGTTCAACACCTAAAGTGAGGTTCCGTGACTGTTAAGCCTGAAGGACGCAAGATGCTCCGCATTGAGAAGAAGAATGCAGAGTCTCCCATCGAACAGAAGCCGCGCTGGATCCGCAACCAGGTTCGCACCGGCCCTGGGTATGAGGACATGAAATCTCGCGTGACTGGTGCTTCCCTGCACACCGTGTGCCAGGAGGCTGGCTGCCCCAATATTCACGAGTGCTGGGAATCGCGTGAGGCTACGTTCCTCATCGGCGGCGACAAGTGCACTCGCCGCTGTGATTTCTGCGATATCGCTACCGGCAAGCCAGCGGAGCTGGACCGCGACGAACCGCGCCGTGTGGCAGAGAATATCCAGGAAATGGATCTCAACTACACCACCATTACGGGTGTTACCCGCGATGATCTGCCGGATGAGGGTGCCTGGCTCTACGCTGAGGTCGTCCGCAAGATTCATGAACTCAACCCGAACACCGGCGTGGAGAACCTCACCCCGGACTTCTCCGGCAAGCCGGACCTGCTCCAGGAGGTTTTTGAGGCCCGCCCGGAGGTCTTCGCTCACAACCTAGAGACGGTGCCGCGCATCTTCAAGCGCATCCGCCCGGCCTTCCGCTATGAGCGTTCCCTCGACGTCATCCGCCAGGCCCACGACTTTGGCCTGATTACCAAGTCCAACCTCATCCTGGGCATGGGCGAAACCGCAGAGGAGATCGAGGAAGCACTGCGCGACCTGCGCTCGGCAGGCTGCGACATCATCACGATTACCCAGTACCTGCGCCCCGGCCCGCGCTTCCACCCGATCGAGCGCTGGGTGCGCCCGGAGGAGTTCGTGGAGCACTCCAAGCTGGCCAAGGAGCTCGGCTTTGGTGGCGTCATGTCTGGCCCGCTGGTCCGCTCCTCCTACCGCGCTGGCCGCCTCTACGTGCAGGCCATGGAGGCACGCGGCCTCGAGCTTCCGGAGAACCTGAAGCACCTGGCGGAGACTTCCCAGGGCGCTACAGCTCAGGAGGCTTCCACCCTTCTCGAGAAGTATGGCCCCTCCGAGGAAACTCCGGTGACCACGCGCATGGCCAAGACCCCTGCACAGGCCAACTCTGTTGCCGCTACCATCCGCTAACGCGTTTCTCTTTTTATTCCTCTTGCCCTTAAAGTAGGAGACATGGCTAAGGACGATAAGGCGTCGCTCAAGGACGCGAAGAAGCAAGAGCGCGCGGCAAAGCGTGCCAAGCGCAAGCAGAACTGGTCACAAATGTGGCAAGCGTTCAACATGCAGCGCAAGCAGGACAAGGCTCTCATCCCCATCATGCTGGCCGCATTCTTGGGCGTGGGCTTGCTCTTCTTCCTTATCGGCCTGCTCTTTAACGGCCAGTGGTTCATGCTCATCATCGGCCTGGGCCTTGGTGCGATGCTCGCCATGTTCCTGTTCACTCGCCGCCTTGAGCGCGACATGTACAAGAAGGTGGAGGACCAGCCAGGTGTCGCCGGCTGGGCTTTGGAGCAGCAGCTGCGCAACACCGTGGGCGTGGTGTGGAAGGTCAAGCCTGGCGTGGCTGCGACCCGCCAGCAGGATCTGGTTCACCGCGTGATCGGTAACTCCGGCGTCATTTTCGTCGTCGAAGGTGACCGCAAGCGCGTCGCCCCTACCCTCAACCGTTTGAAGAAGCGCGTTGACCGCCTGGCTGGCGGTGTGCCGGTGTACGAGGTCTTCGTGGGCAGCGGTGAGGACGAAGTGCCGGTGTCCAAGCTGCGCACCCACATCATGAAGCTGCCGCGCAACTACAACAAGAACGAAACCTACGAGAACATTCGCCGCATCGAGGCCATGGATGATCTGCCGGGCACTACTCCGGGCCTGCCCAAGGGCCCAATGCCCCGCCAGGCTCAAAACATGGCGGGCATGAACCGCCGCATGCGCCGCATGCAGGAGCGCAAGGGCGGTAAGTAAGCCACCTCGCTCCACACAAGAAGGGGCCCCTTCCGAGATAACCGGAAGGGACCCCTTCTTTACCTTGCGATTCTTCGTTGCTTTAGAACCATCCTAGCCTTCGTGACCAGGTTTCGTCAGATGGTTCTACTCAGATGGTTTACTTGACCCCAAGTAAACCATCTAGCGTTATGAAGAAGGTTTGTTTGCCCCCAAACAAACCTTTTCAGGGGAACCACGTGTGGGGCATCTGTGGTGGATACGACCGGCTGGCGCAGAACAAGTTTTAAGCCATGATGACGGCCGTGCCGGTGGCGCGGTCGTGGAGGCCGCGGCCGTCGGCATCCACCATCGCCGCGGGGAAAAGCACTGCAGTCAGCAGCGTGCGGACCGCGGCTCGCCACAAGCCAACGGAAGAGCCCGGCACATCAAGACGTGCGACTCCCATCCCCAGCAGCGCCATGCCCGGGGTGCGGGCGAAGAGCCAACCGCACACGATGCCCATGACTACCCACACCGCATAGCCCAAGAATGCCGGGCCACCGAGCGAATTCGTAAAGAGCTCGAGGAGATTGGCTATTAGCATTGCCAAGAGCCAGTCAATGAGAACGCCAAAAGTGCGCCGCATTACAGAAGCCAGGGAACCTGAGCCCTCCTTGGGCAAGCCCATTGTTTGCCCAGGCCACTGCCCGTTTTCAAAGCCATCATTGTTATCAGCCATGCCCACCAATCTAGCCGTCGGCTCTGCTAAGCAGAAAATTTGCCTCCACGTGCCCCAGACACCCCAGCGACAAAGCCAATACCTGTAAACTAGTCGGGAGTACTACACGTCAACCAACAGGAGACCACCGTGTCCTTTGAGACAATCCAGGACGTCATCGCATTCATCAAGGAAGAGGACGTCAAGTTCGTTGACATCCGGTTTACGGACGTCCCCGGCACTGAGCACCACTTCTCTATTCCGGCCGAGGAATTTACTGAAGACGCAGCTGCCGAAGGCCTCGCCTTTGATGGTTCTTCCATCCGCGGATTTACCACCATCGATGAGTCCGATATGACGCTGCTGCCGGATCCGAAGACCGCCTTCGTGGATCCTTTCCGCACCGCGAAGACCCTGAACATCAAGTTCTTCGTCCACGACCCGTTTACGTTGGAGCCCTTTAGCCGCGACCCGCGCAACATCGCTCGCAAGGCTGAGGAATACCTCGCCTCCACCGGCATCGCGGACACCTGTAACTTCGGCGCCGAGGCTGAGTTCTATATTTTCGACTCCGTGCGCTACAGCACCGACGTTAACCACGGTTTCTACGAGGTTGATACCGATGAAGGCTGGTGGAACCGCGGTTCCGAGACCAACTTCGATGGCACCCCGAACACCGGTTTTAAGACTCGCGTGAAGGGCGGCTACTTCCCTACGGCGCCCGTCGACAAGCACGGCGAAGTTCGCGACGCCATGGTGGAGCAGCTGCAGAAGGCAGGCTTTGTCATCGAGCGTTTCCACCACGAGGTGGGCAGCGGCCAGAACGAGATTAACTACCGCTTCAACTCCCTACTGCACGCGGCGGATGATATTCAGACCTTCAAGTACATCATCAAGAACACCGCGGAGCAGTTCGGCAAGACCGTGACCTTCATGCCCAAGCCGCTGGCGGGCGATAACGGCTCCGGCATGCACGCCCACATGTCCCTGTGGCAGGATGGCAAGCCGCTCTTCCACGATGAGGCCGGCTACGCGGGACTGTCTGACATTGCCCGCTACTACATCGGTGGCATCCTGGCCCACGCACCGGCGATTCTGGCGTTCACGAACGCAACCCTGAACTCCTACCACCGCCTGGTTCCGGGCTTCGAGGCACCGATTAACCTGGTGTACTCGCAGCGCAACCGCTCGGCCGCTATTCGTATCCCGATTACCGGCTCCAACCCGAAGGCCAAGCGCATCGAGTTCCGTGCGCCGGACCCGTCCGGCAACCCCTACTTCGGTTTCGCCGCCATGATGATGGCAGGCCTCGACGGCATCAAGAACCGCATTGAGCCGCACGCCCCGGTGGATAAGGACCTCTACGAGCTGCCGCCGGCAGAGGCTGCCTCGATTCCGCAGGCACCGACCTCCCTGGAGGCCTCCATCGCTGCGCTTGAGGAAGACAACGACTTCCTTACTGAAGGCGATGTCTTCTCCGAAGACCTCATCGAGACCTACATCAACTACAAGCGCGAGAACGAGATTGCGCCGGTGCGCCTGCGTCCGACTCCGCAGGAATTTGAGATGTACTACGACTGCTAGAGGTAAGCTGTCCTAGCTGCACTGCTTTGACAGGTATGACAGGCTTCGACGTTTCGCTTGATTCGTCGGAGCCTGTCGTCGTGTCACCGCCTAATACAACAGCCCCACTGTGTTCTCCCCTACTGGCGCGCCCACAATGGCGCAATCTCACGTGCTGATCAACCACAGTACAAGGGACATGTGCGCAGTAAATGGTTACTATTCCCCTCTGTGACTGATAGATTCCGCCAACTACCACCGCCCGGCCCCGCGTGGGGCGGCAGCCTCATGGGAACATCCATCGTCTCCCGGCTGCTCGTTGAGGAAGGCATGCTCACTGGCTCTGCCATCTTCGCAGCGCTATCCTGCGTCATCCTTCTCGTACTGACGGTGGGTTTCGCGGTGTATCGGCAGCCCAGCTTCGCGCGGACCTCGATGGCCGAGTGGTCTATGTATTTCATCGGCATCCTGGCGCTCGGCGCAGCGCTGTCCGGGTTGACGGATATCGGAACCTTCCGCCTAGTCGGCTTCTGGATCGGTGGCCCCGTCACCGTCATCACGTGGGCTATTCAGCTCACCCGTTTCGACGGTCAGCCGCGCTTTACCTGGGGCCTGCCGCTGGTCGGCCCCATGATCTCCTCCTCCGTAGCCGGCTTCCTCGCCCTCGACTACGGGCGCGCCTACCACGTCATGGGCACGGTTCTTTTTGTCATGTCGATCTCCACCGCGGTCCCCATCTTCATCCGCGTGTACTGGGCGGCTTGGCACGGCAAGGTCAATCTCACCGGCGCCAACTCCGCGACGGCCTGGGTGCCGCTGGGCGTGGTGGGCCAATCCACTACCGCCATGCAGATCCTCTACCCCGGTAGTTTCTCTGTCTACTACGGGCTCACCGCCATGGTGATTGCCATCCCACTCGCGCTTTATGCCATGGTCACCTTCTACCCCAACGTGGCTCGCTGGGTGGATTACTCGCCCGCGTGGTGGGCCTGCACATTCCCACCGGGAACGGTCAGCATGGGTGGTCACCAGGTAGCGCTGGTGAATGGCTCGGAGCTTCTCGACGTCATCGCGCTCAGCATCCCGGTTCTGCTTGTCGCACACTGGTCTGCCTGCTCCTGCCGCTTCATTGGCTGGCTCGTCGAGGGCCGGCGCGCACGCACAAGCGGGGCCAGCCCAATCTCGGACTAGCCCCGCCACGTGAAATGCTGGACGCTTAGGAAGCCTTAGTTCTCGGCCTTCTCAAACTGGATGACCTGGCCCTGGCTACCCAGTGCGTAGTTGTTTCCCTCTAGGGGGAAGACAACGGGCTTGGCCGAGAGGATAGCCTTGAGCGCATCGGCGTCGGCCATGGCATCCGGGGAGCATGCGCGCAACGTAGAGTTCAGGTTCTCCACCACAATGGCATCGGTCTGATCCAGCTTGTAGCTAGCGCCACCGGAGTTGCAGCCATCGTTGTAGGCGAGGGTTCCATCGGAATTGAAGGTCACGGAAATCTCTGGGTTCTTCTTTGCGGTGAAGGTACCGTTGAGAACCTTCTGGGCCTCATCGGCCGGCAGCTTGTCTTGCAGACCGTCGACGTCCTCGTACTTCTCAATCAGCCCGGAGCCTTCCGGTGCTTCAGAGTCCTCCGGGGTGCCCGGACCGCCAAAGAGGCGGGAGCTCAGCTCCTGGATCTGGCTGGACTGCGGGGAGTCGACGGAGGACAGCTCTTGCGCACCGGCAGTACCGGCGCCCAGGACGCCGCCTGCGAGGGCGACGAACGCAGTTGCTGTGGTTACTTTCTTCAGTGTGCGTGAAATCATGGCCCCGAAGCTATCGGCCGCGGCCTCCAACATCAACCCATTTCATGCGTTTCCGATGATATTTTGAGGCAACTCTACAACTCCCCCATCCCCTTACAGGCCGCAGACTAAAACACAGAAAGTGGCCAACCTCCTGCTGGGGGTTGACCACTGATAAGGAAAGGTCACTTACTTCTCTTCAGGGGTATCGACCTTGACGAACTGAATTGCCTGCCCATCTTTGACCAGTGCGATGGTGGTGTCATCGATGGAATAGACCTGTGGCTTCTTCGGAACGATGACGTTGAAATCGTGAACATCGACCATCACGTCCGGCTCGCAAGCCTTCATAGTGGTTATGACGTCTTTGATCTCTAGGGCGCCGGTGTCCTCCGCGATAGAGTATGTACCGTTACCGAGGTTACAACCATCAGAAACTCCTACGGTTCCATCCGGTTGGAAGGAAAGCCCGATCTTATCGTTCTTCTTCGCAACGAAGCTGCCGTTGAGAACCTCCTTGGCTTGTTCTGCCGACAGTGGCTCCGTGAGGCCCTCCACGTCCTCTACCTTTTCAATCAGGCCAGAACCTTCCGGCGCTTCTGGGTTTTCGGGGTTTTCCGGAGCAGGCTTCGAGCTACCAAACAGTGTGGAGCTCAGCTGTGCCAGCTCACCGGAGCTGGAGCCGAAGGAGATTCCAGAAGAAGGCTCTGCTGCGGAGGCAACCCCGGTTCCGAGTGCCGTGCCAGCGAATGCGGCGAAGGTTGTGGCGATGGTTACTTTCTTGAATCTGAGTGACAACATGGCCCTGAAGCTATGCGGGATAGTTTCAGATAGCAATGTTTTTTATGCATTTCCAATGATATTGACACGTTCTCCCAATGTCGCCGGAGGCCAGTTTTCCCCGCTTGCCACAGCCATGCCGGCAGCAGAAAAGGCATGGTTGAACCACTAAAACCAGATTAAGAGGTGCGCTTGACATATCCCATCCGCGGGCGGAAGCCCTGCGGGTGCTTCATCTGCGCCACGGCATCCCCGATGATCATGCGGTGGCGGGCGCTGACAGACGTCGGCATCTGCGCCACCGAAAACCACTGCGCGGCTAGGTTCTCTTCGTCGGAGATAACCGGCTCCGCATCGTCCGGCACGGAGACCCGGATGGAGGTATCCATGTAAAGACACTTATCCCCATTGGGGCAGACTACTGGGCCCACCTGGCCCACGCCGAGAAGTGCTTCGATGCGTCCATCGAGGCCCACTTCCTCCTTGACCTCGCGCAGCGCGGTCGTCGTAATCTCCTCCCCCGGCTCACAGATACCGGAGATGGGAGCCCACGTGCCATTATCGGCACGCTGGGCAAGCAGCACTGAAGGCAGCTCCCATATCGCAGAACCGGTAGGAACCGCCCGCACAATAACCGCGGTCACGCTGGGCAAAAAGAGCTGGTCGTGACCAATTTTCTCACGCAGGGACACAATAAAATCAGGAGTGGGCATGGGCACCATCTTAGCGCCTTAGACCTGCGCCAGAATCTCCGGCAGAAGTTCCTCGATCTTGGAGGCAGGTGTAAACGACATCTGTGCTTCCGAACCATCCGCGCACCCCTCACTGCTGGCTGCCGCATCAGTGGTGCCCGACAGCACCCCCACAATCACGTCCTCATAAGGGCTGCCCGGCGCACCATATACCGGAGCCCCGGAATCGCCGTGCGTGGAGCACACCTGGGCGCGCGCCGCGACGGTCTCCACCGTGCGGTCATTAAACTGGAGTTTGCCCTGCCCCTCACGGTGCGTCAGCGGGCCGCAGGTCTCACCGGTGATGCGGCCCAGCTTGCAGACGCTGTCAGGCAACATGTGTTCATCCGCCGCGACGACGGTAGTGGGCATGTCCCGCGGGACATAAAACTCAGCCTCCCTGGTGATTTCCACCAAAGCGAAATCCAGCTGGTGCGTTTCCGGCGCGCTGAGATCGGAGTAGATAATGGTGCCGACGGGCTCTGCCGGGTAGACAAATTCACCGTCGGCAGCGCCTGCCCACACGGTATCCCCCGGCTCACCGCAATGGGAAGCGGTGACGGCGATGGTGCGGGCGTCGTCAAGTACGAAGCTCCACGCCACCGTGCACAGGTTGAAGTCAAAGGCTTCGCCGGGCACGGGCTGCGTGGTCGAAATATCCAACGCCGCGCCCAGTGGCACCGGGGAGGCATCCGGCGAATGCACCTGCGGCTCAGCTGGCGCCACGGTGGAGTAGACAGCTGAGCTGGAGGCTGCCTTCTGTACGGGTCCGGCTCCCATCGGCACGGTGCACCCGGCCAGCGCCAACCCCGCTGTGCTCAGTATCCCAAGGAGGCGCCGGCTAGTCTTCCGTCGCGGATGCAGCCTCACCCGAGTCCGCCTTATTCTCCTTATTTTCTTTCTCCATCTCAGCGACCTGCTTCATGTCGCGGATGAACTTCTCCGGATCAAACTCGGTGAAGTACTCCGGGCCCGAGAATTGTTCCTGTCCCATTGTCTTAAACCTCCGTGTTGCTGATGTACTGCGTGATGTAGTCCTTCACCGCCGCTGCATCATTGGGCAGATCCGTGACGTAGCGCTCGGCCTCCAGGATGCCGGCGAAACGCTCCGGCACCTCCGGCTCGCTGCCGATGGCCTCTTTGATGGTCTCCGCAAACTTCACCGGCAGGGCGGTCTCTAGGCAGATGATGGGGGTGTCGACCCCATATTCTTCCTGTACCGCGCGGGCGACCTTGATGCCGTCCGCGGTGTGCGGATCCACCAGCACGTCGTAGCGCTCGTGGACATCCTTAATGGTGGCGAGGCGATCCGCGTGGGTGGAGGAACCGGACAGGAAACCGTACTCGGCGTGGGCGGCGTCAAGTGCCTGCTTATCGACGTTAAAGCCGCCTTCCTTCACCTTCGTCCCGAACAGCTCCTTGATCTGTGCGGCATCGCGGCCCAGCAGATCGAAGGCGAAGCGCTCGAAGTTGGAGGCGCGGGAAATATCCATCGACGGCGAGGAGGTCTTGTGGGTTTGCTCCGAGGAGCGCGGGCGGTAGTTGCTGGTGCGGAAGAACTCATCGAGCACGTCGTTTTCATTGGTTGCCACAATGAGGCGGTCGATGGGCAGCCCCATCTGGCGAGCGATGTGGCCGGCGCAGATATCGCCGAAGTTGCCGGTCGGCACGCTGAAGGAGACCTTTTCGGTGTTTTCCGTAGTGACCTTGAGGTAGCAGTTGATGTAGTACACCACCTGCGCCATGAGGCGGGCCCAGTTAATGGAGTTCACCGCACCGATGCGGTTCTCGGCCTTAAAGTTGGCGTCGGCCGATACCGCCTTAACCACGTCCTGGCAATCATCAAAGACGCCATCGAGGGCGATATTGCAGATATTCGGGTCATCCAGCCCGAACATCTGGGCCTGCTGGAATGGCGTCATGCGCCCAGCCGGGGTCAGCATGAAGACGCGGATGCCCTTGCGCCCGCGCATGGCGTACTCCGCCGAGGAACCGGTGTCACCCGAGGTTGCACCCAGAATGTTGAGGGTTTCGCCGCGGCGGGCCAACTCGTATTCGAAGAGCTCGCCCAACATCTGCATGGCCATGTCCTTGAAGGCGGCCGTTGGCCCCTCAGAGAGGTGGCCAATGTAGAGGCCCTCCCCCAGTTCGCTAACGGGGACGATTTCCTCGTGGTCAAACTTGGGGTAGGTGTAGGCGCGCTGGGCAATTCCTTCGAGGTCTTCTGCGGGAATATCATCCACAAAAAGCTTGAGCACTTCCGCGGCCAAGGCCGCGTAGCCACCCTCCGCCAGCGTCTGGCGCCAGTTAGTCAGGGTGGCGTCATCGATGCGGGGGTAAGTTTCCGGCAGGTAGAGGCCGCCATCAGGGGCCAGACCTCCGAGGAGGATATCCGTAAAGGAGGCGGGCTGGCGGTCGGTATCGCGGGTCGAAATGTACTTCACCCCCTGCATCTTAGTTGGTGACGCGTAAAGTATCAGCCATGTCGGTTCCTCATCCTCGCAATGTAATTACCACTAAGGCTCTCTCCGTGTGGGTAGCTGCGGTGTTGGTCTACATCGTGGCAATTACCGGCCGCACATCTTTTGGCGTCGCGGGGCTTGAGGCCATTGATCGCTTCGAGGTCGATGCCTCGCGCATTGCTGTTTTCACCTCTGTACAACTGGGCATTTATTCACTGGCGCAGATCCCGACGGGCATGCTCATCGATAAGTTCGGCCCACGGCGCTTGCTCGTCATTGGCTCCATCATTATGGGTCTCGGCCAGGTACTTCTCGGTTTCACGAGTAATTATTGGGTAGCCATCGCCGCCCGCCTGCTCATCGGCGCGGGTGATGCCACCGCCTTCCTGTCGGTGATGCGCATCCTTCCCTACTGGTTCCCGCTGCACCGCACCCCCATGTTCACGCAGGTCACCTCCTCCCTGGGACAGCTGGGTCAGTTTATCTCTGCCCTACCTTTTGCCATGCTTCTGGGCTGGGGCGGATGGACCTTGGCCTTCGTTACCTTGGGCGCGGTGGGCATTCTCATCGCTGTCGCCGCCGCGGTGGCAGTTGCTGATTCCCCGGAAACGCTCGGAATCGTAAAGAAGCCGAAGGAAAAGCCGAACGCGCAGCCAGAAAGCATGGGCGCGCTGCTCTCCCAGGTTTTCCGTTCGCCCGTGGCCTGGCAGGCATTCTTCATTCACTGGGTCGGTCTTGCCGCCACCAACGTGTTTGTCATGCTGTGGGGCATGCCCATGATGACGGCGGGCATGGGATTTTCCAAGACCAGCGCCGGTTGGGCCCTGACGTGGTTTACCGTGTGCATGGTTCTGGTGGGCCCTGTACACGGCAGGCTATCTTCTAGGACGCGAGGTTTCCGCCCCTGGCTCGCCTTAGGATTTGTGGCTGTGCATTGCACGGTGTGGGTCCTGTTCTTCCTCTTCGGCGGCAGCTACCTCTCACTGATCATCCTCATCAGCGTGGTGTCCTTGTGCACACCGGTGGCAAATTATGGATTCGACATTGTCCGCGAAAACCTCGACCGTAAGGTGGTCGCCACAGCAACGGGCCTGGGCAACATGGGCGGCTTCCTGGCCACAGTCATCGGCGCCCAGCTGGTCGGCGTAGTACTGGACCACTTGGGCAATGGGCCGGATTATCCGTTCTCTGATTTCCAGCTTGCCGCTTGGGCAGTCTTCGGTGTGTGGTGCATCGGCATAGCAGGTGTCCTCATCACGCACGTCCTGCGCAGCCGGGGCGAGGAGGACGGCCCGCACGCCAAAATCATCCAGGTGAGTTAGTACAAGGCTGGGCTACTGGAGGGACAGGGCACTCAACGACGCCCCAAGGGGCACCCCGTTGGCCACTTCGAAGACGCCTAGCCCACCGCCGATGGGAACGAGAATGGCAATACTCACTCCCACTACGGTCCTGAGAAGTTCGCGTAGTTTTCGTCGTTTCTCCACCTCAACGCACCAACCTTTATCGTTTCGTTATCTGTGCGTGTGAGCTTAAGAGCCATGGCTGCAAGGCAAATCCTCATTGACTGCGCATCTCCTGCCAGTCCCTGTGACTTCAGTGCCAGCGTTGCCAGCTGGGACTATTCAGCCGGGGTCGACTCCACGAAGATCGGTCCCTCCACCGGGGCGACGATGCCAGCGTCGAAGGCAGAAAGCGCCCCCTTGGCCTCTTCCTTGGTGATGGCGCCCGCCTCAACGGCCTTGTCCAGATCGGCTTCGAGGACCTGGCGGGACCTGTACCTATCCGATGCCACTGAAAGCAGGCCACGCGGGACCGATTCCGACGGGATCCCCAGCGCCTCCGCCAGGGCCACGATGCGGTCATTTTCGGTGGGGTCGAGGTGGGCATTCACCGACTGATCCTGCGGCACGCCACCATTGACGACCTGCTCCACCGTCAGTGCTCCCTCCGGTACGTGATTCCTCTCCGTGACCCACCAGCCTGCGCCGACGACGGTGATGACGGCCGCCACCACGAGGACCCATACGGCGATGATCTGCTTGGACTTCACGGGCATAATTCTAGGCTTCCCTATAGCTCATCGGATTAATCCACGCTCGGCCCAAACGTCCCAAAGGAAGTCCCGTGCGGAGGGTGCGGTGGATCAAGGCGCTCAGAGAGGGCATCGATGATGGAACGGATGGTGGACTCCGCTGCGGAGCGGTCAAGGTTGGTGCGACGTGGCGTATCAGGTTTCGAAACGTCGGGGCGGACGCGAGGCTTGGCGACGTCCACGTGCATCACCGTCCCCTCCACGCTCAGCGCGGCTGCGGGATCACACCCAGCAGCGCGGGCCGCGGCAAGGAAGGCTTCGAGGTCCGCGAGGGTGGCATCGTTCAGGTCGAGGGATAGGTTGAGGCTCATAGTGTGCTCCTTTGAAGGCTGGGAAGGTAACTGCTGCCCAGGCTATCGGCTTAGCACCGGTATGAACAGGGCACGGCACCAAGATCAGGGATAGATCCGGGTAGGCTCAGGGTCCGGCTAAGGGGGTAGGACAGCAGCTCTTAGTCGTGCTCGAAGGATTCCGCCTCCCCCCAGAACACCTCATCGACCACCTTGCGGGCGTGGCGGGTGATCTTGAGGTAATGGTCGAGAAAATCCTGGTTATGTTCGGGATCCCACCCTGCAGCGCCAGCCACCTGTGCCAGCTGCGGCCCCGGTGCCGGCAGCTGGTCCACGCGCTTGCCGCGAACCAATACCAAAGCGTTTCGGGCATCGGTGGCCAAGAGCCAAGCCTCCCGCAGCTCCTGTACTTGGTGCACGGGTATGACTTCATTGTCTTCGAGGGCATCGAGGACGCGCAGCGTAGACGGCTCATGCAGCGCCGGTACCTCGTGGGCATGCATCATTTGGAGCAGTTGGACTGTCCATTCGATATCCGTCAACCCTCCGCGCCCCAGCTTGGTGTGGGTATTGCGGTCCGCGCCGCGCGGCAGGCGCTCATTGTCAACGCGTGCCTTCATGCGACGAATGTCACGAATGGTCTTCTCGCTCACGCCCTTCGGCGGATAACGGAAAGCATCCACCATGGTGAGGAAACGCTGGCCAACGTCCTCATCACCCGCCACAAAGGCAGCGCGGAGCAGCGCTTGCATCTCCCACGGCTCGCCCCACTGTGAGTAGTAGCGCTCATAGGACTCAATGGAGCGCGCGACCGCTCCCGAGCGCCCCTCTGGCCGCAAACCTAGGTCAACGTCCAAGGGCGGATCGCCGGACGGTTTTGCCAGGCGGCGGCGCAGCTTCTCAATGATGCCGATGGCCCAGGGCAGCGCCTCCTCTTCGGGGTTGCCTGCAACTGGCTCCGCTACCACGATGACATCGGCATCCGAACCGAAACCCAGCTCCATGCCACCGAGCCGCCCCATGCCGATCACGGCGATGCGAGCCGGTGGTTCGTCATTGTCGTTCTCCAGCCGCCACGCCCTGACCTCGGCGCGGAGCGCTGCCTCCAACACCGCATTCCAGATGGTGGACAGCTCGTAACAGACTTGCTGAACCGGCAAGAATCCCAGAAGATCCGCTGCGGCAATTCGTGCCAACTCCGCGCGGCGAAGAGACCGCGCGACCGAGACGGCCTTGTCCGGATCCGCATGACGCTTGGTGGAATTGACCAAAGCAGAGGACACTTGCTCGGGTTTGGTTTCCAGAAGCTTGGGCCCCGCCGCGCCGTCGGAGAGCTGCTTGACGACGTCTGGCGCCCGAATGATGAGCTCCGCCGTAAACGGCGAGGTGCCCAGAATTTTCATGAGGCGCTGGCCGACGACGCCTTCGTCGCGAAGCATGCGCAGGAACCAGGTTCGGTCGTAGGCTGCTTCCGAAAGCTTGCGGTAGTTCAACAAGCCCATGTCTGGATCCGCGGTGTTCGAGAGCCACTCCATCAACGTGGGCAGCAAGATGGCCTGGATGCGGGCCTTGCGCGACTGGCCCGCGGCCAAAGAAGTGAGATGCTCGAAGGCTCTGTCCGGATGGCGATAGCCCAGCGCTGCCAACTGCAGGAGGGCTGCCTCGCGCGACAGCTTGAGCTCATCCGCCGACATCGATGCCACGGAATTGAGCAGCGGGCGGTAGAACAAGCGCGAGTGGAGCTCAGAGATAAGCAGGCGAATCTTCCGAAGATGGATGTTCATCCGATCCGCCGCCGACTGGTGGCCCTGCGGGTGGAAACCCGAGTTGATGGCCAGCCACTCGAGCGCCGTGTTGTCATCCTTCGCCGGCAACGTATGTGTTCGGCGGAAGCGCTCCAATTGGAGGCGGTGCTCCAGCAGACGCAGAAACTCGTAGGCCTCAATGAGCTGGGTGCCATCCTCGCGCCCTACGTACCCGGCGCGCACGAGTGCGGCGAGCGCATCGACCGTCGCGAGCGTGCGCAACGATTCATCCGAGCGACCGTGCACCAACTGCAGCAATTGGACTGCGAACTCTACATCGCGCAGACCGCCCTCCCCCAGTTTGAGTTCTCGAAGGCGCATCTCTTCCGGGACGTTCTCGAGCACGCGGCGGCGCATAGCCTGTACGTCTTCCACAAAGGACTCCCGTTGCGAGGCAGTCCACACCATGGGCCCGATCTGGCTCACATAATCCTTGCCTAGGGGTAGGTAGCCGGTCTGCGGTCGCGCCTTCAGTTGTGCCTGGAACTCCCAGGTCTCCGCCCACCGCTTGTAGTAGGCCACGTGCGAATCCAGAGTTCGGACGAGAGCGCCGGATTTTCCTTCCGGACGCAGGTTGGCGTCGACCTCGAAGAAGCAGGCCGAGCCGATTCGATTGAACTCCGATGCTAAGCGCGTAACCTTTGGCGTCGCCTCCGAGCCCACGAAGATAACGTCCACATCGGAGATATAGTTCAACTCCCCCGCGCCACACTTGCCCATCGCGACAACTGCCAGCTGCGCATCGAGGGGCTCATCACCATAGACCACACGGACCGCACCCGCGAGTGCGGCAGTCAAGGCGGCATCTGCGAGAGCCGTCGTCAGCCTGGTGACCTCTCGGAAACCTACTCGCGGCTGTGGGCGCGACTGGCCCTTGCGGGAGTGGAAGGTACCGGCGAGGTCATGGGCCGCGATGCGCATCATCAGCGTCCGGTATGCCACCTTGAGAGATGCTTTGTGGTCACCAGGGGATGCGCGGTAGGTGCCGGGCGATGTCAGCTCGGGGTTCGCCGTGTCTGGGCGGTCTGGTTGCTCTGCGTACGTCGCCGGTTCCGCCCCTACCTCGTCCAATAGTGTGTTCAGCATTTCCGTTGGGGTAGGCAACGGGCGTTGCAGTTCTTGCCAGGTCTCCGGGTGGGCGGCGAGGTGATCACCGAACGCCGAGGATCCGCCCAATAGGGCGAGCAGCCGAACTCGAAGGGTTTCGTCTTCACGCATCGCCGGCCCAATCTCGGGCGCTCCCTCGAAGATCCTCATCAACGTGTTGAGGGCCATGTCGGGATCACCGGTTCCGGCCAGTGTCCACAGCAGCTCCAGGGATTCTGGATTATCCCACTCGAGACGGGAAAGATCCTCCGCAGCAGTTGGCCGGGTAAGGCCGAGAGTCGCCGGGGACGGTACTGACACAGGACGCATGCTTCTCCTAGAAGTTCAGGTTGTTGCGCAATTCGAATGCGGTGATCTGTTGCTGGTACTCATGCCACTCGTCCCACTTTGCGCGCAGGAAGTATTCAAAGACGTGCTCGCCAAGGACCTCTGCCATGAATTCGGAGCGTTCAAACTCTCGGAGTGCTTGGTCCAAGCTGCTGGGCAGGTCCTTGTACCCCATCGCCCGGCGCTCACGGCGGGTCAACTGATGGACATTGTCCTCGGCCGGATCACCGAGCTCGTAGCCTTCCCTGATACCGCGCAATCCGGCGGCCAGGAGAACCGCATATCCCAGGTAGGGGTTCATCGCTGAGTCTAGAGAGCGGATCTCCACCCGCCGCGACATTTCCTTGGACAGGCGGTAGGTCGGTACTCGGACGAGGGCCGAGCGGTTGGACACGCCCCAGGTCACCGACCCCGGGGCTTCGCTGCCAAACATCAGGCGCTTGTAAGAGTTGGTCCACTGGTTGGTGATCGCCGTCATTTCCACTGCATGCTCAAGAATGCCGGCGATGAACTGCCGTCCCGTACTGGAGAGGGAAATCTCATCGTCGGGGTCGTGGAAGGCGTTGGAATCGCCTTCAAACAGGCTGAGGTGGGTGTGCATTCCCGATCCCGAGCGGTCTTCGAAAGGCTTGGGCATGAATGTGGCATGCACGCCTTGCTGGGAAGCCACCTCCTTGATGAGGTAGCGGAACGTCATGATGTGGTCTGCCATGGACAGCACATCAGCATGACGCAAGTCGATCTCCTGCTGCCCGGGTGAGGTTTCATGGTGGCTGAATTCCGTAGCGATGCCCATGGATTCCAGTGCATACATCGACCGGCGGCGAAAACTCGGGGCGTTATCGTGGGTGGCTTGGTCGAAGTAACCGCCGTTGTCGGTGGCAATGAGGTTGTTGATATCACGCGCATCCTCAAGGAGATAAAACTCGATCTCCGGTGAGGCCTTACACGTGAACCCTTCATTGGCCGCCTCTGTGACCTGCCGGCGCAGGATGTGGCGTGGATCCACCAGGGAAGGGTGCCCATCGGGCTGGGTAATGTCGCAGAACATGCGCGCTGACAACAGCTCTGGCTCTTCCTTATCGAAGGGCATGATCTGGAACGTTGAGGGATCCGGCATGGCGATAGTATCGGCCTCTGAGATACGGGAGAATCCCTCCACCGAGGAGCCATCGAAGCCAACACCTTCCTCGAAGGCAGATTCCAATTCGGAGGGGCTCATCACCACAGATTTCAACGCCCCCAGGATGTCAGTGAACCAGAGGCGAATGAAGCGGATATCGCGTTCTTCAACTGTACGAAGGACGAATTCGTGTTGGCTGTTCATGTTTTAAACCCTACCGCCGCGCACCGAAGCCGCGGCTGGGCGTTTGCTCTTTTGCCCCCGCAGCGTCACCTATCGACCCAGTTGGCAAGAGTAACTCGGGGGCAAATTTTTTCGACCTTCCAAACCCTTGTCGCTGTCACATGCTTGAATGGCCCCATATCCAAACTGATGTACGAACAAAGATAGGAATGTGATTTCCATGAACACCAACCACGCAACACTGAGCGAGCGAGGACTCGACCTCATTATCCAGGCGGCCCAGCGAGGATGGTCTCCTAAGGATCTTCTTCACGTCGTGGGCGACTTTTGCCACCCACTCATTTATCGTGCCGCCGGCCAGGTGCCCGCACAGATTAGTTCCACTGCGTTGCGCAAAGAGTGGTTGAGCCTCACTCCGCCTGCTTCGATGACCATGTCCACCGATGAACTGACGCGACTCATCGAAGCAACCATGTTGCTTCCCTTACTTCGTGACGTTGACGTGCTCGTGCCTGAGAGAAATAGCTCCCAGTCAGCGCATGGCAGCAAGGAGGATAAAATCCGCACCAAAATCTCCCACCTTCTGCGGAAGGCCGAATCCACTCCCTACGAGGAAGAAGCCAGTGCGCTCATTGCCAAGGCACAAAGCCTGCGGCAACGACACCGGATCGATGGTGCTCTCGACGCTTCGCCCAGCTCCGTAGTTTCCACGCGCCTTCATATCAGCGCCCCCTATATCAAGCACAAGACCACACTTCTTAGCGTCATCGCGGATCGCAATGGATGCACTGTGCTGCAACTTCACCCCAAAGGGATCATCACAGTCTTCGGCGCTAAAGAGGACGTCCACCATGTCACCGACCTCTTCGCTTCACTTCTTCGGCAGTGTGAGTGGCACATGCACCACGGAGAACACGCGAAAAGCGCACGCCAGATCGGCAATGTTGCAGCTTTCCGCCGAAGCTTCATTTTGTCTTATGCCACCCGAATCGGTCAGCTCTTAGATGAGGCAAACACCACGCTGGGGCCACAAAGTACAGACGCGACGGCTTCCACAACACGCAATCCGGGGGTTGGGCATGATGCAGTAGTCCTTGCCCAACAATCTTTATCAACGGTGGAAGATCGCCGGCGTAGCGCAGAAGCGGTAGTAGATCAGCTCTTTCCCAACGCCCGCACCATATCTTTAGCTATGGGGAGCCGAGCAGGTGTGTCCGCCGGGGCATCCGCTGCGGAAAGGTCTCATTTAAGTGGTGATTCCTCAGGGCTGGCAGGACGTGCCCAACTCACTCGTTAGGGCGAGCTCAAAGGCTGGCACAAGTGCTCTAATGACTAGGTAAACTAGTTGGAAGTGTAGAGGTTTTGTGCCTCCTCTTTAAATTTTCGCTCCCCGACGAAGGTGTGTACATGTCTCCGAAGACGTTCCTTGAAATCGAAGCCAAGTTCGCCGTGGATGAAGCCACGCCGGCGCCCGATCTCACCAACCTCGACGAGGTTGCCCGAGTAGCAGAAACCCGCCACCAATCGTTGTCGGCAATCTATTACGACACGGAGGACCTTCGCCTTACCCACGCCAAGATCACGCTGCGCCGCCGCACCGGTGGAAATGATGACGGTTGGCACATCAAGATCCCCGGTGCCGAAGGCCGCACCGAAATTCGTGCCGAACTCGGCGAACCAATTGATGGCAAGTACGAGGTTCCGGCCGAGCTTCTCCACCAGGTTCGCTCAGTGATCCGCAATCATCCGCTGGAGCCCATTGCGCAGGTCGACAACAACCGCACCGAATTGCTCCTTGTCAACGCCGATGACCAGCCGGTCGCTGAGTTCTGTGATGACCATGTCACCGCCTTCTCCTTTCTTCCGGGTGGCTCCCAGAGCACCTGGCGTGAGTGGGAAGTCGAGCTCGCTGGGGAGCTCCCTGGATCCAAGGAAGGCAGCGCTCTACTGCGGCACGCCACTTCCCTACTCATTAGCTCTGGGGCTCGGGTTTCTTCCTCGCCGTCCAAGTTGAAGTCGGCATTGGGTGAATCCGTCAACAATGTCGAGCTTCCCCCGTCACTTGCCACGTCCAACGTGGAGCCGGGCTCGCCCGCGGCAGCGGTTGTGGACGCATTGAAAGCCAACCGCGACAAGCTCGTCGAATATGATCCACGGGTTCGCCGCGATGAGTGGGATTCGGTTCACCAGATGCGCGTTGCTACCCGTGAACTGCGCAGCCACTTGCAGACCTTCCACGGCATTGTGGTGGGCCCCGAAATCGAGCGCATTGAGTCAGATCTGAAGGAACTTGCGGCCATGTTGGGCGTCGCCCGTGACGCCGAGGTCGTGGAGGAACGTTGGCAGAACCTCCTCGCGTCCGAGGATTCCGACGTCCTCGATGAAGCCACCCGCGAACACATTGCACACGACATGGGCCGCGCATACCGCCGAGCACACCGTCGAGTCATCGCGGCGCTCGATTCCGATCAATACTTGGCTCTGCTCGATGCATTGGATGCCTTCCTCTCCGACCCGCCGGTTGCTGGTGAAGACACGCCCGCTGACGCCGACAGCACCTCTGCCAGCGGCGAGGCGGAAGACTCTGCGGTCGACGATTCGGCGTCTGCTGCCCCCACTGAAGAAAAAGAGGAAGAACAAGAGTCAGCAAAGGTCTACGAGCCGAAGCACGCCAAGCCAGATGAGGACGAAGAGCCCCACGATCTTGATACGGTGATGGCCCTGCACCTCAAGCAGGCTTATGACAAGCTGGTCAAGCGCCACAAGAAGGCAGTCTCCAACTGGGATAATACCGAGCTGACGCTACATGAACGTGAAGAGTACTTCCACGATATGCGCAAGGCAGCAAAGAAACTGCGCTATGCGGCGGAGGCAGCTGGTTCCGCAACCTCGTTGAAGACGAAGAGCCTCTACAAGGCCTGCAAGCAGATGCAGTCAGTCTTGGGAGACTTCCAGGATTCGGTGACCTCTCGCGACAAGCTGCTCGAACTGGCAGAGACCGCACGACGCCGAGGCGAGGACACCTTTGGCTATGGTCTGCTCTACCAGCGTGAGCGCGCCATCGGTTTGGAAGCGCTCAACGCCTACTCGGAGAGCTTCAAGGCCATCAAGTCTGCGTTCAAGCCGCTGCGCAAGAAGCTGCGCTAATTCCTCCCCGCTGGGCGCGCTGCAACGCCCGGCAGGTGGAACAAACATTTCAACGGCCCACTCCGTCGCAATTCTCGCGAGGGGGTGGGCCGTTGGCTTTGAGTTACCGCCGCTCAATGGGGCGTCCTGCAGGAGCCGTGCAGGGCTTTAGTAATCGTCCTCAGCGGCGTCCTCGGCATCAGCCGCAGCAGTGCGGGCTTGCGCGATTTCGATGGCGCGCTCGGCTTCCTCGCGGGATTCATAGGGGCCCATGCGGTTCTCCCAACCTGACACCTTGCCCTGGGTCACCTCACCGGTGGACGGGTCGTAGAACCACTTGTTATCAGCCTCGGCCATTGTTTTCTCCATTCTTTTAGGCGCTCGATCAGTGCACCCCACACTACAGACCGCCCATCGACTACGCCCGTTAGAATAGATAGGTCACCTACCTCCTGCCCCGTTTACGGGCAGGATCTCGCCACCAGCAAAGGAGAACCTTCCCGATGCCCCTGTGGACTGCCCCTTCGACCCCGGCCGTCGACCGCGTTCGCGCCGCGCACAGCGACAACATCGGCGCAGAGCCGGCGCATGTCGCCAGCGCCCCAGCCACCTGGGCACTCATCGGCGAGCACATTGACCACTACGGCGGCATCACCATCATGGGCCTGGCTGATCTCCGCGCAGCGGTAGCTGTAAGCCCTCGCAGCGATGGCATCGTCAACGTTCGCCTCGAGCACACCAACGGCGAGACCCTTGAGGACCAGATTTCGCTAGAGAAAGTCTCCTCCCTCGCCGCGGAACAGCAGCCCGGCGTCGATTCCGAAGGCCAGCCCATCGAGCCCCCAGCGCCCGAGGGCGCCATCGCAGCGCGCCTCGGCGGCATCATCTACACCATGATCAACCGCCAGCTCCTCACCCGCGAGACCGCCGGCGCCGACATCACCGTAGTCAACGACATCCCAGATTCGGCCGGGCTCGGAGCCGCCGCAGCCATTGATATCGCGACCGCTTTGGCCTTGCTCGGCGGCGCGGACGATCTGCACGACGCTCCTCTTCGCGCCCGGATCGCAGAGGTATGCTCCCAAGCTGTCGGCACCTTCGCCCGCTTCCCTGCGCTGCGCGCCCGCCACTCCGCCGCACTGCGTGGCGCGGGTGACTCCATTACCATCATCGACTACGCCGACGGTTCCGTCACCCAGGCACCGCACGTGGTCAACAAGGACATTGCTGCTTTTGCCCTCGCCGTCCCCGGTGACTTCGATTCCGCTGAGGCTGTTGCCGAAATCCGCGCCCGCGAGCGTTTCATTGACGCCGCCTGCCGCGCCTTCGGCACTGCATCGCTGCGCCTCCTGCCGGATGCGCCCCAGCGTGTCCTCGAGTGGCTCGCCGCCGTCCACAAGGTGCACGGCCCCGAAAACCAGCCCACCATCGACCAAGCCACAGCATGGCTCACTTTCTACTCGGAAGAAACCGAGCGAGCCGAGAGAATTGCCCGCGCCTTGCGCTCACGCCGCGGCACCGAGCTCTTCCCGCTGCTGACCCAATCGCAGTCGGCCTTGGCCACGGTCTATGGCTTCAACTCTGCGGAAAAACTCGCACAACTGGCCACCGCTCGTGGCGCCGTCGCCGCGCGCTCCGCCCACGCCGGGACTTCGACCGCGGTTATTGCTTATGTCCCAAGTACCAAGGCCCCGAATTTCGCGGCCGACCTCGCCGAGGACGGCCTGCTTGTCGTCCCCCTATCGGCCGGAGCCCCCGCCATTACCGAGGATTAATCCGCCGGCCACGCAAAGAGCACATCGCGCTCGGCAACATCGGCCTTAACCAGCGAGACGGTAGTCTCGCTGCCGGTGGGCGGTTGCCCCACGGCCACTCCAATCACCGGCGGATCCAGCACGACGAGACGCGCTTTCTCGCGCTTTTCTCCGCCGTCGACAACCACGGCTTCAAAATTGGTGCCGACCCACGGTGCCAAGACCGTAGCCTCTGTCAGGTTGAGACACGCCTTATCCACTTGGGAGGCGAGCTGCGAGGTCGAGCACATCGTGGAAATGACATCCCCGGCGCGCTCGCGTACCCACTCCGGCACCTCATAGCCACCGCTCAGCGCCAAGCACACCTCCGTGGCAAATCGGTCGATGAGGCGGCGCAGCGGGGCAGTCACGTGCGCATAGTATCCGCCGATTCCCGCATGCACGTCCGCCTCACCGTCCTCCAGCCACACGTAGTCCGCCCCGCGCAAAAGGCGCTGGGCCTCGCGCATCACCGCCATGCCACGCGGTGAATCCGCGTCCACGGAATGGAGGAATTCCGAAATGCTGCTCTCCCCCAACTCAAAGCCCAGAGCCTCAGCCTCGGTGCGAAACGTTGCCTCAGCTTCCGGCGTGGCTGCAGAGAGCGTGCGCAGGAACCCCACTCCGTGTTCTTCCATGAGGCGCCCGGCACACATGCCGGTAAGCAGCGAGATTTCGGAGTTATAGTCCATCACCTCATAGCGCGGCTCCATCACCAGCTCGTAGTGCCCCTTCTCCGCATCTTTCGTCTCGGATACGCGCTGCGAGGGAAGGCGCAGGTTGATCGCCTCGCGGCGCAGCGAGGAAGCCTGGCGCAGCTTGCCCACCTCCGGCAGCAGGGCGATAGAAGAATGCAAAGTGCCATTCTCCAGGTCCGCATGGGCCTGGTCGTAGTCCAGCCGGGCGCGGCTGCGCACGAGTGCGCGCTCCACCGAGAAGTCCTCCACCTCACCCGCAGTGTCGAGGTCGAAGGTCCAGAGGACGGCGGGGCGGTCGACGTCGGCAAGCAGCGAGGCCCTATCCTCTGAGAGCTCCGCCGGGTGTAACCGCGCCGGCTCATCGGGTAGGTAGATGGTCTGGCCGCGCTTCAGGGATTCGGTCTCCAGCTCGGAGCCCGGTTCGATGAAAGCGGCGACATCGGCAATGGCGTACAGCACGCGGTAGCCGCCATCGCGGGCTTCGATGAAGACGGCCTGGTCCAAGTCCATGGAGCCGGCCGGATCAATAGTCACCAGCGGGATGTCGCGGGCATCGCGGCGCTGCTCGGCGTAACGATCCTGCGCGGACGCGGCCTGCGCGGTGACTTCTCCTGGGAAGTCGGTGGGAACGGAGAATTCCTCGGCGATGGGGCGAAAGTCCAGGGGCGCGGCATACAGCTTCATGCCGTCCCATTGTTCCAAAAAATAAAGATATGGGCGCGAATGAGCCAACCTATAAGCCGGATTCTGTGCCGCGCACCAAGGCGCGGTGGTAAACATCCATCCAGGCCAACCGTTGCCAGTTGGCTCAAGCAGCTACCTTCAGGCTTCGACGAGCAGCCTACTAACGCCTGATCGGGCCCGCTTCCAGCGGGCCGTGATGCCTTGCTCCCAGTGGGGTTTACCCAGCCACCGCCATCGCTGACGGTGCTGGTGCGCTCTTACCGCACCCTTTCACCCTTACCGCTTGCCTATCGCCACACCGAAGAGAAGCGAAAGGCGCGGCGGTCTACTTTCTGTTGCACTTTCCCGCGGGTCACCCCGGGTTGCTGTTAGCAACCACCGTGCTCTGTGGAGTCCGGACTTTCCTCGGCCCGCGCCTAGCCCCAGGAAGGGGCCGGTTCGACGGAACGCGTTTACCCGGTCGGCTCATTCGCGCCTGTTAGTTTATCGCAGCGCGCCCAGATGCCCCACATCGTTAAATCGGTGCAGGGTGCTACCGCCATCGAAGAACTCAACTTCGCTCAGCGAAGCCAGCTCCAGGAACAGGTGGTTGGGTGTCTGCGGTCCAGAGTCGAGCGCTTGGCGCACGAAGGACTTGATGGGGTTGACGTGGGAGACTACGAGCACGGTTTGCCCCGCATAGCGCTGCTGCAGCTCGCGGCGCGCGGCGCTGACACGACGGTGCACGGCGCGCAGGGACTCCCCACCCGGGCAGGATACGGACGTATCCTTCAGCCAACGCGCGTGGAGCTCGGGGTCGGCGGCGTCGGCCTCGGCAAAGGTCTTGCCTTCCCAGCGCCCGAAGTCCACTTCGATGAGGTCCTCGACGGTCTCCACCCGCAGGTCCCGGCCCTCCACCACGGCCGCGGCCGTTTGCTGGCAGCGGCGCAGGGGCGAGCACACTACGGCATCGATGTGGGTATCCGCTAGGGCTTGGGCGGCGGCGAGCGCCTGCTTCTTGCCCAGCTCGGTGAGCTCGGGGTTTGCGCGCCCGGAGTATTGCTTGGCGGCGGACATCGCTGTCTGCCCGTGGCGCAGCAGGATGAAGCGTGTGGCCGGGCCACACTCAGGGCGCCAGTCGGCCGCGGTCGATGACGCCGCGCTTGACGACGCCTCCCCCGCCTCCCCGCCAGGTTCTACACCGCCCGCCGCATCGACCGCAGCGCCGGCTTCAGCGGCGTCGCCGGCCCCCATATCGAGGATGCCCACGGGCTCGCCCTTCGCGGCGGCGTCCATAGCGACGTTGGAGAGCTCATCGGCCACCGAGTTCTTGGCGCGCGGGACCCACTCGAGGCTGAAGCGCGGAATCTGGTTGAGTAGGCGGCGCGCCTCGATGGCGAGCTTCTGCATGTCCGGATGCTTGATCTTCCAGCGCCCGTTCATCTGCTCCACCACGAGCTTGGAGTCCATGTAAAACTCCACCTCGTCCGCGCCCAGTTCCACCGCGGCCTCGAGGCCGCGCAGCAGGCCGTGGTATTCGGCCACGTTATTAGTGGACTTCTGCCCCACCACGTAGGCGATTTCCCTAAGCAGCTGCGAGCGGTCCTCGTTGTAGACCGCCGTTCCAGAACCGGCTATCCCGGGGTTGCCGCGGGAGCCGCCGTCAGCGAAGATGACGAGCTTCATGAGGCCGGGCGTACCAGGTAGGAGCCGCAGTCACTGCACTGCGGGACCTCGTCGGCCGCCGCGTTGCGCACCGCGTTCTGCTCGGCCGGCGGCAGCACGATGAAGCAGCCGCCGCAACCGCGCCCGGTGAAGGCCGCCGCACCCACACCGTTTTCTTCGCGCACGGTCTCGTACTCCGCCACGATGTCCGCGGGCAGCTGCTCGCGCAGCTCGCCGATGCGCACCTGCGGATCCGGTCGGTTCGCCGCGGCCTCCTGGGCGGCTTCGGCCGCGCGCTTGAGCACTTCGAGCTTGCGCTCGGAATCGGAGACCTTCGCGCCGTGGACATCCAGGTTGGCACGCAGGGCGTGAATTTCGTTGTGGGCTTCTTGCAGCTCGCTCATGAGATCCGCGATGCGGGACTTAGCCGCATAGAGATCGTGTTCCAAGTCCTTGCGGGTCTCCGGGTCGGTCGCGGCACCGAGCTGGGCCTTATCGTCGCGCTCGCGCTGGCGCAGCTTGCGCTCGTCGGCCTGGATGCGCAGGATCTCCATCTCCATATCGTCGACGGCGAGCTGGGCGGAGCCGGAGGCGTCGAGAAGCCGGGCGTGTGCGGCCTGTGCCTTCTCGTATTCCTCTTGCTCCGGGATGGTGGGGGTTCCACCGTGCGCCTGGGAGCGCTCGAGGGTCGCCAGCTCCAGCAAGATGCTCTGCAGATCCTGTGACAGTTTCATTTAGTTCTCCTTATGCGCAGAAATCGTCCATGGGTCGGTGCGGACATCGATGATCTCGGTGTTCACGCGCAATGCGTTCTCCACAATATCGCGCGCCTGGGTGGTCCAGGGAAACTCGCTGGCCCAGTGAGCGGTGTCCACCACGGCTGGGCCTTCAGGTTGGGCCAGGTGCGCAGCGCGCAGATGTTCATCTACCGGGTGGTGGCGCAGATCGGAGGTGACGTAGACGTCCACGCCGAGCGCTGCTGCTTGGTCCAGGAAGGAGTCACCCGAGCCACTGGAGACGGCCACGCGCTTCACCACGCGCTCCGGATCACCGGCCGCACGCACTCCCCACTCGGTTTCTGGGAGGGCATCGGCCACGCGCTGGGTGAATTCGCGCAGCGTCATTGGTTGCTCAAGCTCACCCACGCGCCCCAGGCCCAGCGCCTCGTCGAGGTTCTCATAGGGCTCGACAGGGACGATGGGGCGGCCGGGCGTGATGCCGACGAGTTCGGCCAGCTTGTCGTTGACACCCGGGCGCGCTTTATCCGCGTTGGTGTGCGCGGCCAGGAGGGCCACACCGTTGCGGATAAGAGTGTGAATGACCTTGCCCTTCGGGGTATCCGCCGCCACCGAGGTCACCCCGCGAAGCAGCAGCGGGTGATGCACCACAAGCATCTGCGCGCCGAGCTCCACGGCCTTATCTGCCACCTCCTGGGTGCAGTCCAACGCGAAGGCCACGGTGCGCACCTCGTCCGCGGGGTCACCGCACACCAGGCCGACTGCATCCCACGACTCAGCGAGCTGCGGCGGGTAGGCCCCGTGGATAACGCGGCGAATCTCGCCGACGGTCGTGTGTTCTGCCATCTTGTTTGCTCCTTATACGGCTTCAGGTTTCACGTCAGTCGCGTCGCTGCTATATCCTAGCTTTCGTTCGTCAGCGCACCCCTCTAGCTTAAGGAGCCTTTGCATGACGCCTCCGGAGAACGACAACCAGCTCCACATCGTCTTCGTGTGCACGGGCAATATTTGCCGCTCACCAATGGCGGAAATCATTACCCGTGATGCCATGGAGACCGATATGCTCGATCTCCTCGCCCGCGTGGACTCCTGCGGCCTCGGCGGCTGGCACGTGGGCCAGGGCGCAGACGAGCGCGCTGTGGCTGAGCTGCGCCGCGGCGGGCACGATGGCGCTGGCCACCAGGCCGCCCAGCTGGGTCCGGAGCACATGGACGCGGACCTGTTCGTGGCCATGGATACCGGCCACCGCGATGCCCTTATCGAGCGCGGCATCCCGAAGGACAAGGTGCGCCTCATGCGCAGTTTCGACCCGAATTCTCCGGAGGACGCCATCGTGGAGGATCCGTTCTACGGCACGGAGGAGGACTTCGCCCGTACCCGCGAAGAGATCGACGCCGCCGTTCCAGGTCTGCTCGAGTGGATTAAGACGAACCACGGCTAGATAATCTTTTGCGGCTACTAGACTGATCATCATGCTCAAGACATTCCTCAAGCCTGGGTGGGTGCTCTTTCTCATCTTCATCGTCGCCTTTTCCTATTTGTCTTTCACGGTGCTCGCACCGTGGCAGCTGAATAAAGACGACCAGATTGTGGAGCGCAACCACCTCATTGAGGAGGCCTATGACTCCGACCCCCAGCCGGTCACCGAGGTCTTTTCCACCGATGGCTCCCTGCGCAAGGAGTGGGAACGCGCGGAGCTGACCGGCCACTACCTTCCGGAGGATGAGGTGCTCTTGCGCCTGCGCCCGGTGGAGTCCGCTCCGGGCTTCCAGTCGCTGGTTCCCTTTGAGACCGACTCCGGCGAGACTTTCCTGGTCAACCGCGGCTGGGTACCCACGGATGAGGGCAATTCCGTTCCCCACATCGATCCGGCCCCCTCGGAGAGGGTGACCATCGTGGGCATGGCGCGCTACAACGAGCGCGAGCACACCTCCGCCCCCATTGAGGAGCAGGGCTACACGCAGGTCTACTCCATCAATACGGAGCAGATCGCAGAGCTTGTCGACGTCCCCCTCGCCCACGACTACCTCCAACTCTCCCCCGATCAGCCAGGTGAGCTGCATGCGCTGCCGGTGCCGAAGCTGGACCGCGGCAACCACCTCTCCTACGGCTACCAGTGGATTGCCTTCGGCGTGATGGCGCCACTGGGCTTTGCGTATTTCGTGTGGTCCGAGATTCGGGAGCGCCGCCGCGCCCGTGAGGAAGAGGCCCTGATGGCTGAGGCCACTGCGGCCGCCACTAGTGCCGGCTCCCCCGATGCGACTGCGGACACTCACGTCTCGGAGCTTGATCACGGAGACCCCTCCGGCGAGCACTCCGACGCCACAGCGCCTTCTGCCCCGCCTTCGACGCCAGCAACTACCTCGCAGCCTTCGCGCCGCTCCCGCTCACGCTATGGCTCCGCCAAGCCTGACTTCTACGAGAAGATCCGCGAGCGCGGCCAGGAACGCTTCTAGCCTCGGCCCCCACAGGGGACGATGATGAACGCGATTGCGTGGACGCGAGAAGCGACCGAAACCGAGATTGCCGACAGTATTCTTGAAGCCGCTGGCTGCACCGCTGAGAACTGCGTTCCCAACTGGGACGAAGACATGCCAGAAGCAGTGTGGCCAATCAACGGTAGTGAAGAAGAATGTCTCCGAATCGGCAAGCAAGCAAACGGACTCTACTGTGTCAGGATCTTCTCCATGAGATTCTATCCAGGGCACTGCCAAGGCATCTACGGTGACGAATATCGCAAAGAAAACGTCGCACTCAACCAAATCGAAGAAACAATCTTCCAAGCGCTCAAAGAAACCAACCGGATCAATCTCCGCGAGTGGCCAGGCGAACACTAAGACAAACGGTGCGAAGCAGGATCGACATTCCCTACTAGAGCAAAGAGCATCTTTCGCCCAAGCGCAAAGCCTTCCTTCTCATTCACGCCCGACGCTGCTAAATATGGGTCAATGCGGATACCGATGCACCTTCCTGTGCTCGAACCAGGCCCAAATCAAAGAAGCCAAGAACAACAGTGGCGTAACCCATGCCAGACGATGCCACCAATGTGCTCCAAAGTATGATTCATCAGCACTTAATCCTGCTAGATAATTGATTACAAGCGTTGCGATGAACAGCACTACAACGACAGTAACGCTCCACCAGTAGGCTGTGCTTTTCTGTTTACGCATCAATGTCACCTTCAGCTTGCACTGAAAATGGCGAACTCAGCGCGAACAATGCCGTAGCGCTCACGCACGCCAGCCCTTTTTTGAACATGATGACCCCTTTTCCAGATTTCCAAGATGCCCGGCTCATCACCGGCTTACCTCAAACCTATGACTAATGAAAAATGCAGTCAATAACCATTTGCCAACAATGATTATTCATCTGCATAAACACTGGTCATGCTTTTGTGGCCTAAGTCATTTTCGTAAGTATTAGTTCCACTTGTACATGGAGCACCGTTACGCATCCGTTCATTCGTAGAGGGGAGCGAATATCGGATTGGGGCGAGTGGTGCCCTTTTGAGGTATACCCCAACCGAACACTCCACGGGCATTGCCGGCCAAATCATCGGCTACGCCCGCATCAGCACTACCGACCAAACCCCGAACGCCAACACACCCAACCCAAAGCAGACGGAGGAGTCCGCATATACACCGACCACCAAAGCGGCCTTCACCCTAGGGCACCCGCGGCGCGGCCCTCCGAGCACGACGAAACCCCTCTCCGACTTAACGGAAAGGGGTTTCATTTGGTGCGGCCTGAGGGGATCGAACCCCCGACCTACTGGGTGTAAACCAGTTGCTCTTCCAGCTGAGCTAAAGCCGCAGTGCACTTGGTGTGCTCGACCAAGATTAGCCCATGGGCACCCGCAGCAACAAATCGGGGTGTAACTAGTCGCTGCGAATGCCGCGTGAGCAGGTACATCCTGCGATTATTCCTTAGGGCTTCTTGGTGTAGCCGCGGGCCACGAGGCAGGACCCCTGCCACTCGCCGAGGCGCTCGGCCTTGGTCTGTACGAGGCCGGCCAATTGTGCAGATTCGGAGATCTCGCCTGGCTCCAAGTTGCCAGGCTTTCCAGCTCCTGGGGTCAGCAGCCAGATGCGGCCGGAATCGCCCAAGGGGCGGGTGGCATCCACCAGCCCATCGACCAAGTCGCCGTCCTCCGCGCGCCACCACAGCAGCACAAGGTCGCACAACTCGTCGGTCTCTTCCTCGAGGAAGTCCTCCCCCAACACGTCCTCGATGGACTCAGAAATCGTGGAGTCACAGTCTTCGTCCCAACCAAGTTCTAGGGCAATCTGGCCCTCCTCGATGCCGAGCTTGGCTGCGAATCCCGTCACTCGTTGAGTTCCTTCCGATGAAGTAGTTGATGTCATGCAGAGTATTTTAACGTCTACGGTGCACTTTTTCGCGTCAAACCTCCCCCGTTCCTCCCCAGAGGTGGACATTTTCCCCCATAAAACCACCCGTGGGGGCCTCCGAGTGACCCACCGCGAAAGGGGCGCGTATCCTAGAGCAAGATCTGTGTACTACGACCCAGGAGGATTTAATGGCCGACTTGGACGCCCACAACGGCGACTCCAACTTTCCCATCGTTCGCGATGGCGTGGCAGCATACCTGCATGACTCCGACCCCGAGGAGACCCGCGAGTGGATGGACTCCCTCGACGGTCTTCTAGATTCTTCCGATCCGGAGCGCGCCCGCTACCTCATGCTGCGCCTTCTTGAGCGCGCTACCGCCAAGCGCGTGCCGTTGCCGTCGCTGACGTCCTCGGATTTTGTTAACACCATCCCTACCTCCCTGGAGCCAGAGTTCCCGGGCGATGAGGAGTTGGAGAAGCGCTACCGCCGCTGGATCCGCTGGAACGCGGCCATCATGGTGCACCGTGCACAGCGCCCGGGCATCGGCGTCGGTGGCCACATCTCCACCTACGCAGGCGCTGCCCCGCTGTATGAGGTGGGCCTGAACCACTTCTTCAAGGGCAAGGATGATCCCTCCGGCGGCGACCAGGTCTTCTTCCAGGGCCACGCCTCCCCGGGTGTCTACGCCCGCGCCTTCATGGAGGGCCGCCTGAGCGAGGAAGACCTCGACGGCTTCCGCCAGGAGCACTCCCGCGGCGAGGGCAATGGTCTGCCGTCCTACCCGCACCCACGCCTGATGCCGGACTTCTGGGAGTTCCCCACCGTGTCCATGGGCCTGGGCCCCATCAACGCCATCTACCAGGCACGCTTCAATAAGTACCTGGAAACCCGCGGCATCAAGGACACCTCCAAGCAGCATGTCTGGGCCTTCCTCGGCGACGGCGAGATGGATGAGCCGGAGTCCCGTGGTCTGCTGCAGATGGCTTCCCTCTATGAGCTGGATAACCTGACCTTCGTGGTGAACTGTAACCTGCAGCGTCTCGATGGTCCGGTGCGCGGTAACACCCAGATCATTCAGGAGCTGGAGTCCTTCTTCCGCGGTGCCGGCTGGTCCGTCATCAAGATTGTCTGGGGCCGCGGCTGGGACAAGCTGCTGGAAGCCGACAAGGACGGCGCCCTGGTCAACATCATGAACACCACGTCTGATGGTGACTACCAGACCTTCAAGGCTAACGACGGCGCCTACGTGCGCGAGCACTTCTTCGGCCGCGATGAGCGCACGCTCAAGCTGGTAGAGGACATGTCCGATGATGAGATTTGGGCACTGCGCCGCGGTGGCCACGACTACCGCAAGATCTACGCCGCATACGACAAGGCGTTGAGCTACGCGGGCACCGGCCGCCCGACGGTCATCCTGGCCCACACTATTAAGGGCTACGGCCTGGGCCACAACTTCGAGGGCCGCAACGCTACCCACCAGATGAAGAAGCTGACGCTGGAGGATCTGAAGCTCTTCCGCGACAAGCAGGGCATCCCGATCAGCGACGAGCAGCTCGAGGCCGATCCGTACCTGCCGCCGTACTACCACCCGGGCAAGGATGCTCCGGAGATCAAGTACATGCTGGAGCGTCGTAAAGAGCTGGGCGGCTTCCTGCCGGAGCGCCGTGAGAACTTCGAGACGCTGACCACCCCGGATCTGTCCAAGCTGCGCTCGGTCCGCAAGGGTTCCGGCAAGCAGGACGTCGCCACCACCATGGCGCTGGTGCGTACCTTCAAGGAGCTCATGCGCGACAAGGAGCTGGGCAAGCGCGTCGTGCCGATCATTCCGGATGAGGCCCGCACCTTCGGTATGGACTCTTGGTTCCCGACTCTCAAGATCTGGAACCCGCGTGGCCAGAACTACGTTCCGGTGGACCACGACCTCATGCTCTCCTACCGCGAGGCCACGGATGGTCAGATTCTGCACGAGGGTATTTCTGAGGCAGGCGCAGCCGCCTCCTTCACCGCGGCTGCTACCTCCTACGCCACCCAGGGCGAGGCGATGATTCCGCTGTACATCTTCTACTCGATGTTCGGTTTCCAGCGCACCGGCGATGCCTTCTGGGCTGCTGCCGACCAGCTGGGCCGCGGCTTCATCATCGGTGCGACCGCCGGCCGCACCACCCTGACCGGTGAGGGCCTGCAGCACATGGACGGCCACTCCCCGATCTTGGCGTCGACCAACCCGGCCGTGGAGGTCTACGACCCGGCCTTCGGCTACGAGATCGCTCACCTGGTTCCGCGCGGTATTGAGCGCATGTACGGCGAGGACAACGAGCCGATCATGTACTACATCACCGTGTACAACGAGCCAGTCAAGCAGCCTGCTGAGCCGGAGAACCTCGACGTCGAGGGCCTCCACAAGGGCATCTACCACTACAACACCGCCGAGTCCGGCTCCATCCCGGCCAACATCCTGGCCTCCGGTGTGGGCATGTACGAGGCCCTGCGCGCCCAGGAGATCCTGGCTGAGGACTTCGATGTCAAGGCTTCGCTGTTCTCCGTCACCTCGTGGGTCAACCTGGCTCGCGACGGCGCTGCCCGTAACCAGGAGGCACTGCGCAAGGGTGTTGAGCCGACCGAGGCATTCGCCACCTCCCAGCTCAAGGGCTTCGAGGGACCGTTCGTCGGTGTCTCCGACTTCGCTACGGACCTGCAGGAGCAGATTCGCCCCTACGTCCCGGGCGACTACATCGTCCTGGGCGCAGATGGCTTCGGATTCTCCGATACCCGCGAAGGCGCTCGCCGCTACTTCAACATCGACGCCGAGTCCATCGTCGTCGCCGTTCTCGAGGGCCTGGCCCGCGAGGGCAAGGTGGAGCGCAGCACCGTGGAGAAGGCAGCTCGTGAGCTGAAGCTCGACGACCCGACCGCCACCATCTCCACCTCCTCCGACGAGGATTAAGGCTGATGAGGATTAAGGCTTAGGGCTTAACAGCCCCAAGCCCTCCGGCCCCTTCTGCCCCATTGTGGGTAGGAGGGGCATTCTTTTTGCCTAAACCCAGGGCGGCCAGCTGTCGTTGTTGCCAAAGTTCGAGCCAGATCTTGCATCAGAGGCTCTAACTTTGGCAGAACGGGCAGTTCGACCACCGCGCGGGTCTCAGCCACCGCCAACAAAAGGCCCTGCCGCCGTCGACAAAGGACTTAGCCGGCATTAGCGCGGCTTAGTCGCCATCGAGCACGCGGTCGAGCACCCGCCCCAAAGCCTTGGACACCTCGCTGGGCTCTTCCAAGATGACCATGTGGCCCGCCCCGTCGACGACGGTCAGGGTGGAGCCCGGCCAGTGGCGGGCAATCACCTCCGATTGGCGGTGCGGGGTCACGATGTCATGCTGGCCCACCACGATTTCCCCCGGCACGCTACGCAGCCGGGCCGTTGCGCCGAACTCGGAGTGTTCCACCAAGTCATCGAAGAAGCCCGCGTAGCTCGACATCGGCGTATCCAGCAGCATCGCCACGTGGAATTGCAGCTTGTCCATCTGCGGGAAGCCCTGCAGCAGCGCCGCGAAAGCCGGGGCGATGACAGCCGCTACCTCAAAGCGCACCCGGTTAAGCCGACGGGGCAGCTTCAAACACGCACGGTAGACCGCGCCGAGGGTCTTCGATTCCAAGATGCGAGCCACGCCTGCGGCGGCAAAGCGCTGCATCGAGGTGGCCACCAGCGCCATCCCCTCAACGCGGTCAAAGATCTGGCGCGGTGCGCGGCGCAGCAGGTTAAGCGCAATCATTCCGCCCATCGAGTGCCCAAGCAGCACCAACGGCCCCTCGGCGGCACGCTCAGCGATGACGGCCAGCACATCGTCGGCCGCGCCCCGAACCGTGCACTGCGCGGGGGCGACGTGGGTGGATTGGCCGTGGCCGCGGACGTCGACAAGCAGGCAGCGCACCGTGGGATAGTTGCGGCATACGTCGTTGACCTGGGAATAGAAGCTCTCCGCGGACAGGCAGTAGCCGTGGATGAAAACCGCGGTGACCTCCGCATCCGCAGGGCCCACCTCGTACCACGCCACGCGCACGCCGTCGTTGTCGACGAAGCCCGAGTCGCTCACCCCAGTCAGGCCCGGTTCAGTCGTGAGATCATGCAGCTCATTGTGGACGGCGTGCTCGATGGCGCGCATGCGGGGGCGAACCCGGCGCGACCAGCTGCGCGCGACGGCGGAGGAACGTGCTCGAATAACCATGACATTTCAATACTAGACTGGGCCCCATGGCTAATGACCTTTCAGCGCAACTCCAAGCCCGCTTCGGCTCCGCGCCGGCCGAAGAGCAGGATTCTGCACCCACCGGCGACGCCTATAGCAAACTGACGCGCCTCATCACGAAGGTAACCGGCGTGGAGGAAGGACTAGAGCGCGAAGCAAAGCTGGAGGACCTGGGGGTTGAATCACTCGAGCGCATCGAATTAGCCGTGCGCCTCGAGGAAGCCTGCGGGGTCCGCCTTAATGAAGAAACCATGCTCTCCGTAACCACGGTGGGCGAACTTGCTGACTACGTGGAGGAACACTCGTGATTTCTTACCTTTCGGACATGGACGGCGTCCTCATCAAGGAAGGGGAGATGATTCCCGGCGCGGATAAATTCATCCAAGCGCTGAAGGACAACAACATCGAGTACATGGTGCTGACCAATAACTCGATGTCCACCCCGCGAGACTTGTCAGCACGCCTGCAGAACACCGGCTTGGACATCCCGGCCGAGCGCATCTGGACCTCAGCGACGGCCACCGCGGCCTTCCTCTCCAACCAGGCGGGGCTGTCCACGGCCTACGTCGTGGGCGAGTCTGGGCTGACCACCGCCCTGCACGAGGCCGGCTGGATCCTCAACGACCGGGAAGCCGATTTCGTGGTCTTGGGCGAGACCCGCACCTATTCTTTTGAAGCCATCACCACGGCCATCAATCTCATCCGCAACGGCGCGCGGTTTATCGCCACCAACCCGGATGTTACGGGCCCCGCGCCGCAGGGCGTGCTGCCAGCCACGGGTGCTGTGGCGGCACTCATCACCGCGGCGACCAACCGCGAGCCCTACTACGTGGGCAAGCCGAACCCGGTCATGATGCGCAGCGCCTTAAACAACATCGGCGCACACTCGGAAAACACCGTCATGATCGGTGACCGCATGGATACCGACGTCAAGTCAGGCCTCGAGGCGGGCATGCGCAGCATCCTGGTGCGCTCAGGTATCAGCGATGACCGCATCATCGAGCGCTATCCTTTCCGCCCGACGCGAATCATTGACTCCGTGGCGGACCTGCCGGAGCGCATCTTCGATCCCTTCGCGGACTAGGTCTTCACCGACTTAGACCGCACGCTTGACGACGCCCCGAAAACCGTACTCCCCCGCCAGCATCTCCACCGCGCGGCCCAGCGCTTCTAGTTCGCTGGGCGTTCCGGTGAGCACTTGCTGGCAGCCGATTCCGACACCTGTGTTGTCGACTCCCTTAGCAGCGTTTGCTGCATTGTCGTCTTTTATGCCGACAACGTCCCACAGCGGGTCCCGGCGCCAGCGGGTGCACCACTGGGCGGTCAGCGGGTCATCGCCGGGGACGATGAATTCGCTTTCGCTGCGAATACAGCGCGCCATTGCGCGCTCGATGGCAGGGCGCAGGCTGCGCGGCATGCCCGAGATCTGCAGCACGGCGGTGCAGACCTCACCGCAGGCGCGGTTGGGCCACGTATCCGCTGGGCTGCCAAGTGGGCTGACTGAAGGGGCCGGCGCGGTTGCACCGGCTACCTGCGGGTGAACGCGTTGATTCACTCCTTAAACTCCTTTGACGTGCGAGTGATGGCACGCCGGCATGCGCCGACGCAAGACGAGCTTCGTCTTCCCCTACGAACTTGTCTTCATCACGCCACTCGCGCCGAGGCGCGAACACCGATTGGTGTGGCCACGGTATGTGGCCACTCGGTGCGTCGTTGTGTGCCCACGATTTTCCCCCGCCACTTAGGCCACAACAACCCTCAACCTGCACTTAAGCCCCCGCCGCCTCAATATCAGGTTGAGACTTTCGCCCGGAAATCCACCCCATTAATCACATGCGCCACATGAGGGCTCATCAGCATCATGTGCGCGCGGTCGCCACAGGTGCCCCACTACCCCCGTTGTGGCGCCTGTCTGTGCGCCGCGACGACACCCGAATTCTTCACCGCGGCTATGGCTAGCGCGCCTGGCATTCCTCCCAGATCGCCGTATTGGTCTCGGCCCATAGCGGCTTGCACCAGTCTCCGAAGTCGCGATCCGTGAGCGCCACCATCGCCCACTCACCAGCCACCCACAGGTAGGTTCCGCTCATGCCGAAGTGGCCTACGGTATCGGCCGGCAAGCCGCCCATCCATTGCTTCTTTTCGCCGTAGATTTCAAAGCCCAGCCCCCACGTGCAGTCCTTGAAGCTGCCGTAGCCCGGCACAATCCCGCGCAGCCCCGGGAACTGGACGCTGCGCATCTCTTCCACGGTGGAGGGATCAAGCAGGCGCGGCGCGTACACCTCGGCGGCAAAGGCGGAGAGGTCCTCCACACTAGAAACCAAGCCGTGCCCGGCCGAGCCTTCCAGGGTGGTGGCCTGCATGCCCAGCGGAGCGCACACGCCTTCCGCAAGGTAGTCAGCAAAAGAAATCTCGGTAGCAGCCTCGACTACCTCGGCAGCCCACTCATAGCCCGCCGAGGAGTAGATACGGCGCTCTCCTACCGGTTTTTGAGACTCCCGGGTATCAAAGCCCACCCCCGAGGCATGGGCCAACAGGTGTCGCAGCGTGGAGCCTTCAGGACCGGCTGCCTGATCCAGCTCCACAGCGCCCTCCTCTACTGCCACCATCACCCCATAGGCAGCCACCAGCTTGGTCACGGAGGCTACTGGGAAGCGGCGGGAGACATCACCGACCTGTTCTACTACCTCACCGCGGTGCAGCAAGGCACCGGCAACGGTATCGACGGGCCAGGATTCAAGAGAAGAAAAAGCGCTCATGCGCTCCAGCTTAACGAGGATCGCGCTCGCAGCCTACGCCATCGCCATCGCGGTCAAACTTGGAGCGGAAGCCCGGGTCGCTCGGGTAGATGGGGCGGCCCAGCGCGTTCCACACATCGGCGCAGCGAGAGTAGTAGGCCGGAGCCGGTGCCGGCTTCGGTGCGGGGGCAGGTGCCGGCTTCGGTGCAGGCGCAGGAGCGGGAGCCGGCGCAGGAGCTGGTTCCGGAGCTGGCTGCGGTGCGGGCGCGGGGGCCGGAGCAGGTGCCGGGGCCGGTGCGGGCTCCTGTGCCTTCGGCGAAGGAATCACGCCCGGCAGCGGGTTCGGGATGATTCCCTGCTGCACGGCCCAGAACACGCCGCCGGCGATGGCCGCGAGAAGCGCTGCGCTAACGCCCAGGCCCAAGGCAAGCCTCTCGCCCTGGGAAGACTGCTCGAATTCGGCGTCATCTTCCTCCTTGCTGGAGGAGCCAGTGCCTTCGGTGGAGGAGCCCAGCTCCTTGCTGGAGGATTCAACATCCAGCTCCGAAGACAGGCCGGACTCGAGGTCGCCGGTATCAGACGGAGAGGAAACCGCGGTGGGGGCCTCCTCGTAGGATGCGCCGGTCTCCGCTTGAGCGGGGACGACAACGGACAGGGAGAGAGAAACAGAGACAGAGGCGGCGAGAACCGCACGAGAGAACTTCTTCATAAGCATAAGTTATAGCCCGTAACTCACCCCGCAAGAAATTACTCCACCCCAAGGGGTAAAGCACACGTGAAGCCACGGAAAACCACACCTGACCGGCGGGCGAATTCTCTGTCCCCGAGTTGCGACACCGCCTCAGCAGAGAAACCGTAGAGCCATGCGCCGCTCTCTGACTCGTCGCCGCCTCCTCCACGCCTCTGGATTAGCCACAGCCACCGCCGCCTCCCTCGTCGCCTCTTCAGCATCGGCAGCCGATCCCACGTCCACCTCCTCCCTCGGGCTAGTAGAGCCACCCGCGGGCACGCTGCCCTTCGTGCACGGAGTGGCATCCGGCGATCCGATTCCGGATTCGGTCATCCTCTGGACGCGCATCACGCCCACAGAGGAGGCACTGCCGGGCAGCGGCGTAGGCCCTTCGGTCACCGTGGAGTGGGAGGTGGCAGCGGATGGGGAGATGAGGGACGTCGTCAAGCGCGGCACTGTGGTTGCCTCCGCAAGCCGTGACCATACTGTCCACGTGGACCCGCACGGCCTGCAGCCGGACACCGAATATTTTTATCGCTTCCTCGTCGATGGTGTCTCCTCCCCCATCGGGCGGACCAAGACCGCACCCGCGGCCACCGCCTCGCCGGAGCAGCTCACGTTTGGGGTCGCCTCCTGCGCGAATTGGGAGTCGGGCTTCTTCAGTGCTTACGCGGACATCGCCCGGCGCGCGCACTCCGGGCAGCTGGATTACATGGTGTTCTTAGGCGATTACATCTACGAGTACGCCGCCGGCGAATACTCCGGGTTTGGGCCGGTGCGCCTGCACCACCCCGCGCACGAGATCACCACGCTGGCGGATTACCGCACGCGCTACGGGCGCTACCGCACCGACCCCGACCTGCAGGCAGCGCATGCCGCTCTGCCGTGGATCGTGGTGTGGGATGACCATGAAACAGCCAACGATAACTGGGCCGGCGGCGCGGAGAACCACGACCCCGCTACGGAAGGAAGCTGGCAGGAACGACAAACGGCGGCCATGCGCGCCTACTTCGAGTGGATGCCCGTGCGCGCCACCGCGCCTTCCGAGGACGGGCATCTGTACCGCTCACTGACCTTCGGCGATTTGGCGGAGCTGACCATGATGGACCTGCGCACCTACCGCGACCAGCAGACGCCGTGGAACCCAGTGGCGTTTATGAAAGAGGGCCGGAGCATGCTGGGCTCGGAGCAGTATGACTGGCTGCTGGGAAAGATTGAAACCTCGCAGGCCACGTGGAATCTGCTGGGGAATTCGGTGATGTTTGCCCCGCTGAATCTGGTGTCACTGCAGGAGAATTCGCTGACCGCACAGGTGGCTGCCGCCCTGACGAAGAACATCACAGGGATTCCCGTCAATGGGGACCAGTGGGATGGTTACTCCGCAGAACGCCGCGCGCTTATCGACGCCCTCCGCGCCTCCCCTGCCCACGCCCTGTTCCTCACCGGCGATATCCACACCGAATGGGCGCATACGATTAGCAAGGGCGAGGAGGTGGTTGCCGCGGAGATGGTGTGCGGGTCCGTGTCGGCGCCCAATATCAACGAGGCGCTCAACCTACGCGCGGGCAATACTGTCTCCCGCCTTGCCGAACAGGTATTACGCCAGGCCAACCCGCAGTGCCACCACGTCGAGCTGGATAGCCACGGCTATTGCTTCGTCACGCTGAGCCGCGAGGAGGCGCAGATGCACTGGCTGCGCGTGGATGATGTACTCAGGCCGGGTTCCCCCGTGAGGCAGGCGCATGCGCTGACCTATAGGCCGGGCGCGGGAGTTGTGAGCTAGCTTGCTTGCGTTAACGATCGGTGGCGATGGGCCGATACATAAGGTGTAGCGCATTACGCCGCTGCACTTCCCTATCACTCATATCTCTCGTGCGCCCTCTCCAAGCGTCTCTCTCACCTCTCTCTGTGCAGCGCCTCTCGGCCCCCTTCGGGTCTACATCTCGGCGGAAGGCTCCGAGGCCCCTTCAGTAGCGGTAGCCTGTGCGCCCTCGGTGGGCGCAGGAGTTTCGGAGACCCCTTCCTCCGCTGGTGTTTGGGTTGTCGGTTCCCCTGGATTCACAGGTGCGAAGGTGGCCTCACTGTCCGGGGTGCTATCAGTGACTGTGCCCTGCACGCTTTCCACCGGCTCCTCGGGCGTCGAGACATAGGAAGGCTCGTCCTGCGGCGCGGTTTGTGGCGTTGGCGAAGGTTCGGAGGGCTGAGTGGACTCGGACGTTGTCTCTGATTGTCCCATCCAGCGCGAGGGTGATAGCCACCCGGCATTCTCCACTCCGTCTGGGTTGGCGGACGCTAACAGCAGCACACTGATCGCGCCGAGCCCGGCGATAAGCCCTGTAGTGGAGCGGCGCACGCGCCCGCCAAGCGTCCAGAAGGAGTCCCACTTGTTCTCCGGCTTATCCGCGCGCCAGATACCGCGGCCGTAATCATCCTCTTCCTCGTCGTCGGGTTCGGCCGAATAGGCCGGGCGCCCTGGGCCGTCATCCTTGCTGTCTTGCGCTTCGGCGGCCGCGTCAGCGACAGCGTCGGCGGCCACAGCCTCCGTCTCGGATGCCGAGCTCTCTTGTCTCGACTCGGTGTTAGCGCCTGCCGCCGGCATGACGGTAGTGGGGGCATCGGCATCCACCGCGCCGCCCAGCACCTCCAGTACCTCACCCGCGACGTTTTCAGCGTTAGGCAGCTTGTACAGGTCCCAGAAGGAAGACAGCAGCGCCGAGCGGATCGCGCGCTCCACCGCCCACTGGCGTGCGGGGTTGACCTGCACCAAGACGCGGTACTTCACCTGCCATGGCTGGCCGGCCACCGTGGGAGCAACCAACCCAGTAGCGGGCAGAACGTCGAGCTCACCAGCCACGTCCGCGCGGATGTCCGGGGTATCGATGGCGCGTTGTGAAATCTTCTCTACCTGTTCGGTCAGATCCTGCACGGAATCGCCCTCATGGACCGGGATGGCAATATCCACCACCGCGCGCGACCACTCTTGCGAGTAATTTGTGACCACGCCCGCCGAACCGTTCGGCACCATGACAACTTCACCGGTCGGCGTACGCACCGTCGTTGTGCGCAAGGTCAGCGATACGACGGTGCCCTCCACGCCGGTCACGCCGTCGAAGCTGACATAGTCACCCACACCGAACTGCTTTTCCGAGAGGATAAAGAAACCGGCGAGGAAATCACCGATGATCGACTGTGCGCCGAAACCGACGGCAGCCGAGACCACGGTTGCCGGGATGGCCGCGCCCAGGGGAGGCACTCCAACGTTGGCCAGCGCCGCCAACACGAGCAGGAAGTACGCCACCGCCTGTGCCACATAGACCAGCGCGCCGGCCAGCGCCAAGCGCGCCTTGGTGGACTCTTGGTTTTCATCGAGGCGGGACTCAATGACCCGCACCGCCAAGCGGCCGATGCGCGGGATGAGAATCGCCAACAACAGCATTCCTAGCAGTGGCAAACCATGGTCAACGAAGGCCTGCCAAATGGCGAAAAAGTAATACTTCAGCATTGCGCCAAGCCTAGTCCTACAGCCTGACAGAACCCTTGGAATCTCAAGCGCGGTGGATGAGATAGTAGTTCGGAGTGGGCTTCCACGTGTAGCCAGCAGGGATGATGTCCTTGCCGTAGGCGCTGAATGCCTTAGTCGTCCACAGCGGAATCGCCGGCATCTTCTCCAGCAACAGCTCCTGGGCCTGCAAGTAGTACTCCTGGGCCTCCTCCCGGTCCTTCGCCTGGCCTACCTTCTTCAGCAACTCGTCGTATTCGGTGCTGCGAAAACCTGACTCGTTTTCTGAGGAATAGGAGGCAAACAGCGGCACCAGGAAGGTCGACTCATCCGGAAATTCCGCCTGCCAAATCGTCCTGAAAGCACCGGTAATGTGCCGCGCTGTGACCTCTCGACGCAATTCCTTCAAGGTCCCAAATTCCTTGCTTTCGGCGAGCACACCGAGGGTATCCGTCACCTGCTGAGCCACCGCATCGACCCACGTCTTGTGGCCGCCATCGGCGTTAAACGCGATGCTGAACGTCCCCTTAAAGGGGTCTAGCTTCTCCGCCTGTTCCCACAGCTCGCGGGCTCTATCCGGCTGGTAGGTCAGCACGTCAGCACCTTCCGGCGCAGGCGGTGGGGAGCCGAAGAGCGGCGCTACGAAGCTGTTGGCCGGAGTCACTCGGTCGTGGAAGATGTCCCGCGCAATCTTTTCTCGGTCTACCGCCATGGACAGGGCCCGGCGGCGCAGGCGGCCAGCCTCGCCGCGGAAATTGGCATCGTTGGCGGGAATGGTGATCTCCATGATCGAACCGCCAGGCTTAGTAAGGGCCCGCGCGCCGAGCTCCTTTTCGAAGCTTCCGAGCTTCTCCGCCGGGATGCGCGTCAGCACGTCCAGCCGGCCCGCCACAAGATCCTCGTAGGCCTGCTCCTCCGAGGCGTACACGACGAACTTAATGCCCTCATTCTGCGGGTGTCGCGGCCCTTTATAACGCGGGTTCGGCACGAGGGTCAACGCCTTCTCACGTTCCCACGAGGCCAACAGGTATGGCCCGCTGCCAATCGGGTCCGTGCCGCGCTCACTCAGCTTGTCCTGATCCGCAGAGCGCATGGGGAAAAAGACGGAATAACCCAAGCGTTCAATGAAGCCCGCCGTGGGGCGCGAGAGCTCAATGCGGAAGGACTTCTCCCCCGTCACCGTCAGCCCGCGCATCTCCTTCCTGCCTTCATTGAAACCGAGAATCGGCGCAAAGTGATGTGCGGAAAGCAGGGACTGGCGCACTGCCGTATTCCACGTATCGACGAAGTCCTGCGCGCTGACCTTCGAGCCATCGGAGAACACCGCGTCTTCACGAATCTGCACGTCAAACGTGGTGTCATCAACCTGCGTGACGGATTCCGCCATGTCGTAATGGGCGCCGCCGTCCTTATCCAGGTACATCAGGCCCGAGTACACCAGGTTGATGATGGTTTGGCCTGGCACGTCGTTGGAATCGGCCGGGATGAGGGAGCGCTGCGGCTCCGAGATATCGGTAGTAATGAGATTCATTCCCGAGGTATCCATGCGCTCCGGTTCCGTTCCGCAACCCGCCAGCGTGGGGGCCGCAACGCCCGACACCGCCAGCGCCGCGAGCATGCCCAGAAAAGAACGCCTCGACGTCACGCGTCCATCACCTCACTTTCATCACTAGATTAAAGCATTTCTCAGGTTCTAATCATCTCTTTTTTCATATCGGCGCATGAGTCTTTCCACCAATTCATCGGTGAGCTGATCATCGGCCAAGATGCGATCCAAAAGCTCGCGCGGCGTTGGCCCCTCAGCGCTCTGTTCCTCGTAGGAGTCACCGCTTAGGTCCACACCGAAGTCGGAGGACTCCGCTTCCGCAACGGCCGGCTCCATCATCTCCGACATCTCTGCGACTTCCTCGTTGAAGGAGTCGAGGAATTCGGAGGCATCGATGGCGGCTTCCGCACGGCGCTTGCCGGCTCGGACTTCGCGCTCGATGCGGCGTTGCAGGGCCTTTTCCATCTGGTTGTGGCGCCAGGAGCGAAGCTTCGTGGGCTCTAGACGACGCCCCACGGCACGCCCCTTGCTTTCCGCCTTGCGCGCCATGACCATGACGTAAGCCGCGGTGTCATTGACCGGCGCCCATTCCTGGCGAGCGGGTACGCGCCAGCCCGCCCAGATGCCCAGCATGGTGAGGACAAAGGACACAACCGGCCCGAGAATAACCCCCCACGCCAAGTAGCCGGCCGAGTCTGCGCCCAAGACCACCAGCGCGCAGGCCACCGCGGGGATCACGGTGGGGGTGTTATCACCAAAGACCGCGGGCTCGCGCCCCATGGCGATGTCACGGATCATGGAGCCGCCCGTAGCCGTGAACACACCCATCATGATGCAGGGAATCAGGGGCAGGCCATACGCGATGGCTTTGAGCGCGCCTGTCGACGCCCACAGGGCCGAGACCACCGCATCACCATGCGACTGCACGTAGTCCCACGTTTTGCCCTTGAAGTAGACGAAGCGGGCGATAATGGCACCAGTAAACGCCAGATAGAGGTACTCCGGCTGGCTCATCGCGGCGACGGTGCCGCGGTTGATGAGCACGTCACGGATCATGCCGCCGCCGAGGGAAGAGAACATCGCGATGAAGAAGAAACCCACGATGTCATAGCCGCGCTGCCGGGCCATGGTGCCACCGATGATGCCCATGAGGAGGACACCTATGATGTCGGACCAGTAGTACAGCGACTCGATCAACGGGTCCATCTCGACAACGCTCATGGTGGTCATCGTATCGGGTGCTAAGCAATCTCTCGCATTGAGGAGCTATTCCTTGCAATGCGCCGCCTAGCTGGCGGACCGCTAAGGCTCAGAAAATGAGCTAATGCATGTAGAGCTCGTTGTAGGCTTTCTCAATCCAAATGACATAAAACACTTCCCCGTCTTTCCAGCCCGCGAAAGGAAGATTCCCTTTGTGACGGTAAACCCGGAATTTCTCCACATCCTGAAATTGCCGCGTAATCTGAGGCTTGATAGCGCTTGCCGGAATAAACTCTGAGCCGAGTCCGTGCCTGGGATGCTGTGCCAGCTCTTTCCATGAAAGCACTGACCGCTTGTGCCACTTTTCCAGAAACTCTGCGCGCATTGAATCATCTAGTTCTTCGAAGCCCCACCCCTGCTGCAGGAATCGCGTTGACAGGAGCGGATAGTCAGCCCGCGAGCTACGAAGAGCATCCACGACGCTTGAATCTGGGGCGCTCCTCACCCCTCTGGTTGGCCTACTCCCCCGTCGTTTACTTTTCGTGCCCACAGCTAGCAGAAGTAGTTCTTCAGATCGGCATCAGTTATTTCTAACCCGCGTTTGCCCTCCACGAAGTTCTTTTTCCACGGCGACTCGGTGTGGGTTTTATTCCGCAGAGCCCATGCAGAGTAGGGGCCATACTTATCCCATACCTCAATCAAGTCCTGCTCAACGTCGCGGTAATCATCCCAGTCGAAATCATCCGAGACGAACTCATCGGGGTCTATAGGAAGCTTTCCGTAGTGCTTAACGTCATGGTAGACGTCCACGACTACTGGACCATGAGCCCAGGCTTCCATTCGTTCAGGAAAAAGCGGCAGGCCGTCGGAGGAGCGCATATGCAGCCCTTTGGCGTAGTAGAGAAGCTTTTGAAGTTTGAGCTGCGTAATGTCAGCATCATCAGTTTCATCAGCCCACGCTACAAACCATTCGGCGATTTGCCGCGCCGTAAATTGCTCCATGCTTGCCCTCCTTCCACTTCCCGCTAAGAGTACAACAGGCCCAAGACATGTGAACATCTCAATGTTGGATCGATCGCGAAACACCTGCTTAAAGGAGAGCATAGAAGCTCTGAATTGTGGGGCCACCGGGGCTCGAACCCGGGACCAACGGATTATGAGTCCGTAGCTCTAACCGACTGAGCTATAGCCCCGCGTATTCCCTACCCACGCAACCCACACCAGCGCGCAGCCGGTGCGCCACGTACGGCAGCGAATCCGCTCCCAGCAACATTAATCGGCAGGCCCAGAAAACGGCAATTTAGGGCTCGTCCTGGCTGAGATCCTCGCCAAGGTTTGCCTCGTCCAGGTCTCCCGGGCCTGAACTCTGCGCCTGGTCTTCGTCAGCGACCTTCTGCCCCTTCACCGACACAACGACCCCGATAACGTAGGAGGCGATCACCCCGAAAACGCTGAGCCAAAAGAGTATCGAGGACAGGTCTAAGGCCCACCGACCGACAATCTGGGTGAAGGCGGATTTCACGCTCTCGTCGGTATCGCCGTAATCGACCAAAAAGAAGCCGGCCAGGAAGAGGAACACGGTCACAGCAATGAATGCCCACGACTCGCGCCACCCGAAGGCCTTGTACGTTCCGCCCCCTTCATCTTCCTTCGGGGTACGTACGGGGATGAGCCACAAAACTAACAGCGCAAGGACCACGATGCCGCCGGCCGGAAGGGTAAAGAATGCGAGCCATCCGCCGACACCAAATATGACCCGCCCCAAAGCAAAGAACGCCGCGCCTAACAGGCTCATGACAAGCGCCGCGACGGAGCTGATCTGAACGTTCCGATACTTCATGCCAAAAGCCTAGCGTGCATCGCCGCTACTTTCACCTACAAAACTGACGACGCTCAGCCCTAGACCCACTACATACTGGCTTCGGCCTCTGCGTCAGTTACCAGGCCTATTCTTTCTTTTTCATTTTCCTAGCTTGCCTGCGCTCGCGTCTCCGAGCACGTTTTGCTTTGCGGATATCCACTACCCAACGCGGAACAAATGGCCACGGAAGCGGAATCCCGAACGCGCCTGTAAAACCAATGACTCCGATGACGAAAGCTGCCATGATCGGGGCAAGCAGCACCGTTTCGGCGGACTCTGGGAGGTTCATATTTGCGACCAGCCCTGTGGCACCGGCAGCGCCCATGATGAGCGTGCCGTAGGGATAAATGAAGAGCACACCATCACTTTCGGCGCCTTCCGCATCGGCTGAGTCGTACCATCTTTCCGACCTGGGAGTTTTTCGCACGCCCCGGATGTAATAGGTCCAATAAAGAGCCATGACAATCACTAACCCGAAACATACGAGCAGCTCAGTAGTATCCCCACCCATAGGACGTGGCCTCCTGTGGTTGCTTTTGCGGTACGCAACAAACGCTACCAGCGCCGGCTGGGTTAAGGCATGGGGCGAGAACTCAGCGCCCGAACCTAGGACAGAATTGTCTGATGAAGAATCTGGGAGCTTGTAGTCTCGTGATCATGAGGCTCCTTTCCTTTAGCGTGTCCAACTTCCGCAGCATCCGCGCCACCCAAACGCTCACGCTCTACCACGACTGGCAGCACTCCACCGCCCCGGAAGAAGGCTGGGCGCAGGTTAGCGATCCCATCACCGTTCTCATCGGCCCCACCGCTTCCGGCAAGAGCAGCATCCTCAACGCCCTCGCTTTCGCTCTGCTCGCCATCGAGTCCTCCGCCACCGCCTGGCTTGCCGACGCCCCACCCAACCAACTCCCCCACGCCCCCTACCGCCTCAACCCCCGCACACAGCGACTGCCCAGCACTTTTGAGCTGGAGTTCGAACTCGACGGCGTGCGCTACCTCTACGGCTTCCAGTGGAGCTTTACCGGCGTGCATGCCGAATGGCTCAGCCGCGTGCCCTCGACTCGGTGGAGCCCCTGCTTCGTGCGGACCCGCGGCGAGGACGTGCAGTGGACTAAGTCCTTTATGGATGAAGGGGACGTCGCCAAGCTCGGCCCCATCGATGACACCGAGCTGCTCTTGTCCGCTGGCCTGCGCGATGAGCACCCCATCCTCGCCCCGCTGGCCCGCGCCCTGGTGCACGACGTGTCCTACCTGCCGCACGGCCATACCTCCATGAGTACTGCCTCCCGCATCACCACCCTCATCCGTGAGGGCAAGCTGCACCTGCATGAGGCTGCCGCGCTGCTGCGCGCGGCCGATTCGGGAATCCACTCCGTGCGGCTGAACCAGGACCACATCCCCGAGCACGTCTTCCGCCAGATGCGCCCGGTCATTGATGCGCTCAGCCGCAGCGCCGGCAGCATCCCCCGACCAGACGAGTTCCAGGCTTACTCCGATGCAGAGATCGAGTCCCTACTGCACTCCATCATCGTGGAGCACAAAGTTGGTGACTCCTACTACGCGCTGAAGTTGACCGATGAATCCGGGGGCACGCAGAATTGGATGGCCACCGCTCCCCTGGTGTTGGACACGTTGCGCCGCGGTGGGATCCTAGTGGCTGATGAGCTGGATTCCGCCCTGCGCCCAGCGCTGTTGGATTTCATCATCGATGCCTTCCGCGAGCCCAGCATCAACGTCAACGGCGCGCAGCTCATCTTTGCCTCCCACGCCTTCAGCGTGCTTGAGCGCTCCAGCGAACTGGGCCTGCGCCCGGAGAGCTTCTGGTCAGTGGAAAAGACCGATGCCGGCGAATCAGAGCTACACAACCTCAGCGAGACATCCGTGTCACTCGACAACCCCGACGCCACCCACCGCTTCCTTCGCGAGCGCTACGGCACTGCCTCCCGTGCGGCTCTCGATGCGCTGCAGGAGCTTGTTAGGGCTTAAGAGTGCGGGCTATAGCACCACCGACCACTGGAAAGTCTGCGGCTACAAGCGCTGAGCGGATGAAACTAGCGCTGCGCGAGCGCCTGCAAGGCTTCACGCACAGCGCTGGCAAAATTGTCGCAACCCGCTCTCCTCAGCGCATCGTCTAGGCCCTGAAAGCCCTTCCTTTTCTGCCAATACTCCAGCTGCTGACTCGTACATTCAATCACTAAGTTTGGAGCGGAATCGCGAATGAGCATGAGGAATGCATCCGCATTCATTATCTCGTAGCGCTGCTCGCTGGCAGTAATGGTTATATCCTGGGGCGAGTTATCAGTAAGGATGATGTCGGCTTGTGAGGCGAAAGCCGCCGCGTGGACATGGTAGTCATGACGATCCAAACCGTCGAAAGGCATGTCTCCGGGAAAATCATCAATGATTTCCTCCATCACCGCACCGATCTTCTCGACACGGTCCTTGATAATTCTCCCAGGTGCTGTGGGATGTTTCCGCCGCATCGCCCGTACCGTTTCCGCAAGTACGTCTTGAGACGTATAGAACACAAACATGTCTCCAGATAAAATCTGCAGCGCAAAAAGCCAATCTAGGATTGTACGGCTCACTAAAATGTTTGCGTCAACGAATACCTTTTGCGGCATGTTCTCGAGGATAGTAACCGCGTTAGCCCAGTGCAGTTTCTAGCAGTTCTCAATGCACCTAGGCCTGTGAAAAGAAACTCTCGTTCTCCTCTTCGAATGCACGCCATTCTTGGAACGCTTTCACGCGTTCCTCAGCGCGCTGGCGTTTCAACTGCAGGACATCCTCACGCTTAAACCGCGTATGTGTTCCGCGCTTGTGGGTAGCTATCCTTCCTTCCTTTGCCCATTTCATGAGCGTTGGACGCGAGATGCCTAACAGCTCGGCAGCTACTGTACTGGTGAGCTCCTCAGGAATGCGAGAGATTGTGACTTCCCCTCGCTGCGCGACAGAAGCCAAGACCTGAGAAATCAATCGCTGAACATCACGCGACAACGGGACTGGGCGCCCGTGCTCATCTGCTACCCGAAAGCTCGCTGCCTCGAGAGTCTGCAGCGACTTCAGCTCTTTGAGAGTAGTTTCTTCGATCATGAGCCGATCGTTGATGAGTGCAGAGGCAGTCATCAGCGCTCCTTTCCCAGCGTGACACTTACACCTGAAACGCCTTTCGCTTACAAGTGAAACTTCCCTCAAGGATAACCAAGTTGCGCACGAATGGCTAGAGGCCACCTCAATGCTCCACATACTGCGCATGTCCGGCACACCTGTCAGAATCAAGGCTTGTCTTTTGAAGCGCGCAGCCTATCACTGCGACCCCAGTCGCCCTCTGCAAAAAGCTCTGGAGCCTACGCGGCTCCAGGCGACAACGTTCCGGTGACCGGATCGTCGTGCGATTAAGTCTAAGCAATACAACGCCAAACCGACAAGGCATTTAGCCGCATGCCGTCATATAAACTAGTTCCGACGCACAAGGAACACACGCCATGACTGAACAGGAACGCCTCGAAGCGCTTGAAGCTCGCGTTAGCGAACTAGAATCCCAGGTAGCCCAGCTGCTGCAGCCCCTCGGTCATGCGCCCTCGCGCCCTAGTCCCGCAGACACACCGCCGCCGGCTAACGTTCATTCTGAAAGGCGCTCACCGGAGGAGAAGATTGCGCTCTTCATGGATTACTTCGCGGGGAGGACAGACGTCTACGCAGTGGCTAAAAATACTGCGGAAAAGAAGGCCTGGTATCCGGCCAGCAATGGCTACTATGACCGAAGAAACCCCGACCTGAAACCCTTAACACCGAAGGTGATCGAAGGGCATTTGCGCCGGGACAACCACTTCCACGTTGGTCTTTACCCACTGTGCACAGATGATAGCTGCCGGCTGTTAGTCTGCGATTTCGACGATGACGACTTCAAGCAAGCCGCCCGCGCCTACTCCGAAGAATGTAAGAACCATGGACTCGATCCACTCATAGAGGTTTCACGCTCTGGGAACGGAGCTCACGTCTGGGTATTCTTCGACGAACCTATTCCTGCCAGCCTCGCCCGTTCCGTGGGCATCGGACTTCTTGCCAAAGCTAGCCCGGATTCCTACTTCTCCAGTTTCGACCGTTTCTTCCCTTCCCAAGACACTCTGCCGGCGAAAGGCCGCGGTTTCGGCAACCTGATTGCCCTCCCATTGGCTGGCCACCATCGATCCGAAGGCACAACGGTCTTCGTCGACAGTGATTTTCAAGCATTGCCTGACCAATTCGAGGCCCTGGCTAGGACGAAGAAATCGGGGCTCGCCGAACTCAAGAGAATCTACGCTGAGCTTCAGCCCGATCCCGAGACATCCCTTCCCCAGGCCCCAACCCGCGCAGAACTAAAGAGGCTCAAGGCTTCTGGGAAAGTCCACGTCACGCACGATTCGCACGTCCACGTCGATTTATCGGGCGTCGACGCCACCACTCGTTCGGCCCTGCGACACCTCGGCGCTATTGCTAACCCGCAGTTCTATATCAAGCAAGCCCAGCGTTTCTCCACCTTCGGAACTCCACGGATCATCGTGCGCTTTGATGAGAAGGACCAGATCCTCACGCTCGACCGCGGCACGCTCGATGACGTCCTCGATATTCTGAAAACCGCAGGATATACCGTCACCCGCCGCGGCCATACGCCGAAACCACAGCGCATCGATGCATCCTTCGCCGGCGAACTACGCCCCTACCAGCATTCCGCCGTCACACAGATGCTCAAACACAAGTCTGGAATGCTCATTGCTCCTCCCGGCACTGGAAAGACCGTCATGGCCTGTGCAATCATCGCCCAGCGGTCAGTGCCCACCGCAGTTATCGTCCCTTCGAGGGAGCTTGCTACCCAATGGAACAAAGCACTCAAGCAGTTTCTTCCAGATGTCCACGTCGGGCAATACTCCGGCGCTAAGAAGAAGCTCAGCGGCGTGGTAGACATTGTCACAGCGCAGTCCATCAGCCGTAGTGATTCCAAGACTGACTTTCTCTCCGGCTACGGCCACATCATCGTTGACGAATGCCACCGGGTCGGGGCTGCAGGTTTAACCAATGTCCTCGCGCAACTCAACGTTCGTTTTATACTCGGCATGACTGCGACTCCGTACCGTTCCGACGGTCTTGATAAGTTACTGCCTCTCATTTGCGGCCCTATCCGCCATACCGTCGAGCTTGATCGCCCTGGGCAACGCAACTATGTAGTCCACAACACGGACTTCACCTACGATGCTCCTTACCTTTTCTGGCCCGACCTCGACACCGCTCTGGCGGTGGATGAGCACCGCAACCAGCTCATCGCCGATGTCATCACACAAGCCGCGCAGGGCGAGCACACTGTCCTCGTCCTAGTGAAAAGACGCGAACACCTCGCTGCCCTCAGCGCCTTGCTTACCGACGCCCCCTTCCCCGTCCTCCAACTCCACGGCGGACAGAAAGCCACTGAACGGCAGGCCGTGCGTGAACAGCTTGCCACCACACCGCATTTCGTCCTTTTAGCCATGTCCCAGGTAGCCGGCGAAGGCATCGATCTTCCCGCACTGGACACTCTTGTGCTGGCCGCCCCAGTAAGCTTCCGCGGCGTTGTCATTCAGCAGGTTGGCCGAGTCACTCGCGATACCGATGACAAGGAAAGCATCTCTGCCACCGTCCACGACTTTCTCGATGCCAACGTCCCTGCCCTCGCCTCGGCTTTCAGGAAGAGGAGCTCGACCATAGCCAAGCAGGGATTCACTCGCAACAACAGTTAGAGCTGCCCCATGGTTGACTGATTGCTACTAAGTTAGGGGATATGCACAACTGAAATCATTGTGCGTTGCTCGGGGGAAAGGTTAAAAGTGAGCAATGAAACAAATACGGACGCCACGTTCCTTTGCAAAAAGCGTCCCTTCTCAAATTCACAAATTGACAAGTTAGGGGAGTTCTATGTAGGAAAGCGCAGTACACCGCCCGATTGCCAAGAAGAAATCATCGCTTGGTACGAATGGCTCAAAGACGAAACTACGAAGCTCGTTTCGTCTGCGGTTCAATCCATAGACGCTGACGGTCGAGGACCTTTCGAGGCAGTACAATCTGCCCGAGTCAAAACTAGGTCATCCATCGCAGACAAATTAAAGAGAGGATCCCGCTTATCGGCGATGCAGTGGACTTCGCCGGTGTTCGTTTCGATTTGGGCGCGTCTCACTCTGTACTGCTAGATATTGCCAAGGCTATCGAGGTTCTAGCGAGGTTCTAGTCAAGCAATGTTATGTCCATGGACTTTTTGGACACGGA
>NZ_KV821890.1:0-1041 GCF_001815785.1 Corynebacterium sp. HMSC056F09 | reverse complement strand
GGAGAGTAAGAAACCGCCGACACCAAACAACAACAAACAACTCAATACAAGGTTGAAGGACCAAGACTTATCGAGTCTTGGTCCTTCAATTCGTTTTACAACCATTGTGTGTTGCAATTGAAGGGTCCATTTCTGATTGCGCACGAACCACCCGAGACGTTGCGTATATCGATACCTGGAGCCCATTTGTCAGGGCGGCATTACTTACCCCACCAATGTTGCTCAGTCCTGTTCTCACACAGAATCGTAGAATGAGAAGCGCGAGTATTTTAGGGTCGCGTTGCTTCGCCGGTTCACGTTGAAGGACTAGGAACATGGTTGAATTTCTTTTCTTCCTTGCCCCTTCAGTGCTCTATATCCTTGTCCGACGCGGGTCAATCGGGGTGTCTCGAGCTCGGGCAAATGTGGGTTGGCGCTGGGGAAACCTGCAGGCAGCAGCTTTAAGTGTCATCTTGTTCCCTGTGCTGCTTGGAATAGGTTATCTTGGTATCCGTCTTGTATCTACGGATAGTCTCGGCATGCCGGGCGTCGTTCTTGTTCAAGGGGTAAGCGTTGCCGCGATTCTAAGGGCTGCAGGCGAAGAGTTTTTCTTCCGAGGATTTCTCGGGGGTTTACTTCTTCGGCGTTGGGGATTGTGGGCCGGAAACACTTTTCAGGCGGCCCTTTTCCTTTTGCCCCATGTGGTGTTGTTGAGCTTTGATGCTCATCTGTGGCCCGTACTTCCGGTTCAATTCCTCGGTGGGTGGATACTTGGGGCGGTGAGATTTCGCTCCGGTAGCGTCATTGAGTGCTCAGTCTTACATGCCGCCCTCAACATAGGTATCGGATTGTTGGCGGGTTAGGTGAAGGATTGCGTGTGGCTGCTCAACGCGACTATTGGTTGACACTGAGCACAAAGCCGCGTGCCGCAGGCATTTTCTTCGTACGTCAGGCGGGAACTGCTTCGCTGATGACTTCAGGACGCTTGCAGAAAGCAAAGCGCACCTTGTGCTCCTATGGTTCGGGTTTGTTTGTTCAGAAGACTGAAATGGTAGCGGTGTG
>NZ_KV821889.1:0-39341 GCF_001815785.1 Corynebacterium sp. HMSC056F09 | reverse complement strand
AGTGATGCATCCACCACTTGAAACCGCCTGAGGCGGGAGCACTGGTTTTGGCAGATAGGGCAGTTTTACGGCCAGGGAGAGCCATGAAAGCTGCGCCGCAGCTTTGGCTAGCGGGCGCTGCTGGCTTCCAGCTTCTCGTAGAGCTCCATGACGGTGTCGTGGCCCTCTGACGTAGAAATCTTGATGTTCTTGGCTTCGATTTCGCCGGCGCGCAGGCTGGCCATCTCCTGGTGATAGCGGAAGACCACGGCAATGGTGGCCGCCACCGGGACGGCCAGGAAGGCGCCGATGATGCCGGCAAGGGCGGAACCCACGGTCACGGAGAGCAGCACCATTGCTGCGTGCAGTCCCATGGCCTTGGACTGCAGCATCGGCTGGAGCACGTTGCCCTCCACCTGCTGGACAATGATGATGAGGGCAAGTGCCAAGAGGGCCTTGGTGAGGCCATCTGAAACCAGCGCGATGATGACGGCCAAAGCACCCGCAGTGACAGCGCCAATGACCGGGATGAAGCTGGCGAAGAAGGTCACCACGCCGATGACGAGAGCCAGCGGAACCTGGAGGACCCAGAGGCCGAGGCCGATGAGGATGCCATCGACGGCCGCGACGGCTGCCTGTGCCTGAATGAAGCCGGACAACGTGTTCCACACGCGAGTCAGTAGCTCGGTAGCGTGCCAACCTGCGGAGTAGCCGGTATAGGTGCGCAGCCACGGCAGGAACTTGTCGCCGTCCTTGAGGATGAAGAAGGCTACGAAGAGCATGATGGCGAGCGCCATGGCGATGGAGCTGGCCATCGATACGCCGGAAATCACCCCGGTGGCGATGTTGGACGCTTGGCCCTTGATGAAGGTCATGGCGTCATCAAGCACTTCCTGCACCTTCGCCGCATCAATCTCAATGGGCAGGTCCCTGGCCATATCGACGAGCTTATTCAAGCCGCTCTCAGCTTGGCTGACCAGGGACGCCCCCTGGGAGGAGACCACCGGGGCCATCGCCGCGAAGACGCCGCCGATGATGGCCAAAAAGCCCAGCAGCGTGGTGATAGCGGCCAGCGCACGGGGGAACTTATGCGCACGCAACCAGTTGGTCACGGGGAAGAGCACCGTGCACACCAAAATGGCCAGGATGACCGGCAGTAGGCCCACCCAGATGAACTTCAGCAGGTAGCCGGCCAAGCCGACGCCTGCCACCACGATGATGAAGATCAAGCACACTTTGGCCAGGGAGATGGCGTCGCGCCCGAGGACGCGGGACTTGTCATCAGTTTTCGAGACAGGCAGGGCAGCTTCTTCATTGATGGGCTTCGCAGCAGCGGACTGTTCTGCGGCTTCAGAAGCCGCCGCATCAGAGGCCGTGGAGGGCTGGGGGTCGGTGCCCGGGCGGGCACCGTCACCATTGTTGTTTCTCATGCGCTACATCTTCTCATATGAGCGCAGGAAACGAGTTATGCGCGGATGCTGCTTACCTGGCGGATGATGCCGAAGCGGTGCATCGTCACCGAGACTGCCTGCTCGAGGAGGAAGGGCAGAAGCTCGCGGCGGCCATCGGCCAACACCGGCTGGTCCAAGACCACGGAGTTGGATTCCACCGCTGCCTCAAAAAGACCCGGCTCCACGGAGCCAACGACGCGCACGCGGCCCGATTCCAGGCGAGCGACCTCGCGGGCGAAGGCTTCTGCCTCCACGGCGTCGACCTTAAAGCCCAGTCCACGCAGCTCCGCAGCCTTCTCCGGGGCGGCGCTGAAGCGCACCGGGGAGTCGGTGCGGGTGGCGGCGAGGGCGAGGCGGGAGACGTCGCGAAGCGCGGCGTCCGAGGCAATGCGCACCTGCAGCGGGGTCAGCACCGGGCGGTAGCGGAAGACGTTGGCCTCGCAGACCAGGCCGGAGCGGTCGTGCTTGCGGCCGAACTCCTGCTGCCAGGCCAGTTCGTCGAGCTCTGCTGCGCGCCACAGCCAGGCGGTGTCCTCCTCCGAGAGATCGAGGTCACCGAAGGCACGCAGCTGGGCCGCCACCGGCTGCGAGATATCCACGTCGAAGGGGCGCAGCGGGCCCTCGGACCAGGTGCCGAACTGCGCGACATAGTTCGGGCCGCCGGCCTTGGCACCCGGGCCCATGACGGACTGCTTCCAGCCGCCGAAGGACTGGCGTTGCACAATCGCGCCGGTAATACCGCGGTTGACGTAGGCGTTGCCCACCTCGACGCGCTCGAGCCAGTAATCGATCTCATCGTTATCCAGCGTGTGGATGCCGCCGGTGAGGCCATAGCCGGTGGAGTTCTGCCACTCGATGGCCTCCTCCAGGGTCTCCGCGTGCATGATGCCAAGCACCGGGCCGAAGCACTCGTTGACGTGGAACCAGGAACCCGGGCGCACGTTATCGCGAATACCCGGCGACCACAGGGTGCCTTCCTCGTTGAGCTTCTTCGGCTTCACCAGCCACTTTTCACCCGGCTCCAGCTGGGTCAGGCCGCGCAGCAGCTTCTCACCCGGGGCTTCGGCCAGGCCATTCATCGTCGTCGTGATGTCGTAGCCGGGGCCGGGGATGAGGGTCTTGACGGCGTCGACAAGCTGGGAGCGCAGGCGTTGCGACTCGCCGGCCGCGCCGACAAAGATAACCAGGGAGGAGGCCGAGCACTTCTGACCAGAGTGGCCGAAGGCAGAGAGGTAGAGGTCCTGAATGGCCAGGTCCGGGTCCGCGGACGGAGTGATGATGAGCGCGTTCTTGCCGGAGGTCTCCGCCATGATGTTGAGCTCCGGCTTCCAGGAGCGGAAGAGCTTGCCGGTATCGGAAGCGCCCGTGAGGATGACGGCGTCGACGTCGGCGTGGGAGACCAGAGCGCGGCCGGCGTCGCCCTCGTCGGTGAAGACGAGCTGGACCAGATCCGGGTCGAGGCCCTGTGCCTCGAGGCCGGCGCGGAAGGCGTCCACGACAAGCTTCGCACAGTGCACGACCTGCGGCGCAGGCTTGATGATGACGGCGGAACCCGCGGCCAGAGCGGCCGCGATGCCGCCGGTGGGGATGGCCACCGGGAAGTTCCACGGCGGGGTCACCACGGTCACGCGGTAGGGCGTGAACTCGGCGGCGTAGTTCTCCAGCAGGCGCGCGGACTGCGCGTAGTAGGTGCAGAAGTCGATGGCCTCGGAGATTTCCGGGTCGGTCTGGGTCACCGTCTTATTGGCCTCGTAGGCGGCCACGGAGATGAACTCGCCGCGGCGGTTGGCCAGCTCATCGGCCACGGCCTCGAGCGCGCGGGCGCGGTCCTCGGCAGGACGGGAGCCCCACTCGGCGCCGAGCTCGGCGGCGCGGGCCACGTGCTTGTCGACGACCCCCGTATCCGTCACCTCGTCCACCCCGTGCTCGCCCGGGTCGTTGGCCAGGGCCTTAAGCGCCCACTCGCGGTTAGCCTCCAGGGCTGGGTCGGTGTCCGGCTCGTTGGCGAAGCGCCCGGTGCGCGGTGCCTGGCGGCCGGCTGCCTGCTCGGCCTCCTCCAGGCGGTTTTGGGTGCGGCGCGGGCCGGCGAAGGTATCCCAGCGCTGCGCGACGGCCTCGCGGAAGACCTCCTCCTGGTCCTTCAGCGCCTGCTCCTCCGGGGCGAAGAGGGCGTAGAGGAAGTTCTGCGGAGCGGAGTTCTCCTCCAAGCGGCGCACCAGGTAGGAGACGGCGACGTCGAAGTCCTCCATGTGCACCACCGGGGTGTAGAGGATCTGGCGGCCCTCGAAGGCCTCGCGGACCGCGGTCTGCTGGGCCGGGGACATGCCTTGGAGCATCTCGGAATCCATCATGCGCATCACGCCGCGCTTGGTGCCCAGCTTGTAGGCAAACGCCGCGGTGTAGAGGTTGTGGGTGGCCACGCCGATGCGCACGCAATCGGCGAACTCGGGGCGCAGGATGTAGTCGAGCAGGCGGTAGTAGTTGGCGTCCACCTCATCCTTGGTGGCATAGGGCGCTGCCGGCCAGCCGTGGATCTCGCCCTGGACGTGCTCCATGGAAAGGTTTGCGCCCTTGACGATGCGAATCTTGATGTGGGAGCCGCCCTCGGCCACGCGCTGCTTAGCGAACTCGGCGAGGTGCGTCAGAGCGTCGAAGGTATCCGGCAGGTAGGCCTGCAGCACGATGCCGGCCTCGAGGTTGATGAACTCCGGCTCGCTGAGCAGCTCGGTGAACAGGCGCACGGTGAGGTGGAGGTCGTGGTATTCCTCCATATCCAGGTTGATGAAGACCTTGTCCGGGCGGCGCGCGGCGGCCTCATAGAGCGGGCGCAGGCGCTCCTTGAGACGGACCAAGGAGCCTTCGATATCCCAGGGGTTGAGCTGGGCCACCATGGAGGAAGCCTTGACGGACACGTAGGTCACGCGCGGGTTCTGGATGAGCTTCAAGGTGCGGTCAGCGCGGGAGCGCGCTTCCGCATCACCCAGCACGGCCTCGCCGAGGAGGTTGAGGTTGAGCTGCTCGCCGGACTCGGCTGCCTTGTCCAGGGTCTTGTTCAGGGCATCGCTCTCGGCGTCGAGGACCAGGTGGCCGACCATCTGGCGCATGCGCATACGCGCCAGCGGCATGACCAAGTTGGGCAGGATCGGGCCGAAGAAGCCACCCAGGCCCACCAGCGATCCGTTGATGAGGCCGAGGAAGGAAGCATCGTAGGTGGTGGTGACGGACTTCAGTGCGTGGGCGGCTACCTTGTCATCTTCGGGGCGCATGACGCGGTCGACGAAGTCCATGGTGAAGGCCACTCCGTCCGGGTTGCGCAATAAGTCAGCGAGCTGTTCTGTGGCCGGATCCTGTTCGTCGGCAGTGGAGGCGAGCCAGGAGTGGGCTTGGGCCGCGGCGGCGTCGATCAGCGCGGCGTCGATGTCGGTGGATTCGGGCACGGGGGTATGAGCATCGTTAGTCATGGATTACAACCTTTATGGGTCTCAAGGCACACTGGTACAGCCTTATGGAATGCGGAAAGAACACAAACTATCGAGTCCAGCAGTTGCTCAAGCTCTGTGCGGCGCTGATTAGCCTGTCCAGTTTGTGTGATAAGAGGGCTTACTTAACGTTGGCGTGCACAACTGGAGGCCGGTCGGAAGAACGACGCTGTCTAATGAAGTAAGCATTCATATGTGACCACCCTTCTTGCGTGGGGAAACGGCCAAGCGGTGGCTTGGCCGGGCCAGCGAAAAATAGGCGCCTTTAACATGGTCCGCCACACAGTGGGTGCAGACATGTAACCCATCTCGCTTATATGAAAGCTAGCCCCTTATGTTGGGGTGAGTCAATCCCACAGGTGTTGTTTTGAGGGGAGGTTGCTACCCCCGTGTTAGTGACTGAGATACTCCGTGAGATCTGTCGCGATCTTCTGTGCGCCCATTGGACCTAGGCCGAGTGCCCACGTATCGTCGCTGACCTCGATAGCATGGCCGTCTTTAACCGCTGGAAGCTGCTGGAACGCCGCAGTGGAAATGGCGGTGTCTTGGCCGGTGGCGGAGGGATCTCCGTAGCTGCAGTAGAAGATGTAGTCGGCGTCCGCTTGGTCAATGTTCTCCGGTGAGATTTCTGCAGCGAGCTCTTCGATGTCCTGGTTGGCGGGGCGGGCGAGGCCGGCGTCATCAAGCACCGTTCCAATGAGTGAAAGGCGCCCGTAGAGGCGTACTTTGCCCGGCATGAAGCGCAGAATGGTGACGGTGGTGTCTTCGCTAGCTGGCCCGTCCTTAATGACCTTCTTTACTTCTTCGATCTTCTTGTCGTAGTCGGCCATGACTTGTTCGGTGCGCTCTTCCTCGCCGAGGGCTTCACCGATCAGGTGGAAGTTTTCTTTCCAAGTGTACCCAGGGCGAATCGAGAAAACGGTAGGCGCGATGGAGCTGAATTGGTCATAATACTTATCCATGCGCAGCTGCGAGCCGATGATGAGGTCCGGTTGTAGTGAGGCGATCTTTTCCATATTGACTTCGTTGATCGTGCCTACCGTTTCGATGTCACTTGCTTTGTCGGCCATGTAATCGGGGACGGGGTTCTGACCCTTAGACGTGGTCATGCCGACTGGCTTCATGCCAAGGGCAAGGACGGAGTCGAGCTCGCCGCTTTCGAGAACGACTACTCGTTGAGGCTTCTCTTTGAGCTCGGTCGTACCACGGGCATGTGTGACGGTGCGGGGGAACTGGCCGGGAGCTGCATCGCTGCCAAAGGATTGGGTCTTCTCTCTGGCTCCAGCAAAGCCCTCGCCACCAGTTGCCACGGAGTCATTTCCTGCGGCGGAGTTGGATTTTCCTGTTTCCTTCTCTGCTGGAGAGGATGAGCTGGACCCGCCGGTGTTTGAATCGGCGTTTTCGAGGCTGGCGCAACCGGTGAGAGCTAGCGCTGCGGTAAGGCCAACAGCGGTAAGGCGGAGGAGTGGGATGTGAGACGCGATTTTCTTTCGAGTAGTCATAAAAGGTAGCCTAACCTAAATTAGGTCAAGCTAAGGAAACGTGAGCGTATGAAGGTGTTTGGGTGGTGTTGGTGATTGAGCAGGGGGTGCACACCGGAAAGGGAAATACTCGGCGTCTTGGTCGGGTAGTAGTTGCTGGCCTTGCCATTCTCTGTATCGGCGTGGGGCTGTCGCTGGCGTTGGGGGCGCGCAGCATTCCTTTCAGTGACGTGTTGGCCGCCCTTCGAGGTCAGCCTGGTATAGCTTCCTCGATCGTGTGGGAGAGGCGGCTTCCCCGTACTCTCGTGGCCGTTTGTGCGGGCTGTGCTTTGGCTCTCGCTGGTGCAGTTCTGCAGATTATGACGCGCAACCCTTTGGCAGATACCGGAGTTTTCGGGATTAACGTAGGCGCCAGCTTGGCCGCGGCCATTGCTCTGGGCTGGTGGGGGTGGCAATCACCTTTTGCTTTTTCGCTCGCAGCCATCATCGGTGCGGCAGTGACCATGCTGCTGGTCACCGCGGTAGGGCGTGGCAGAGCTGGCGATGTTGATCCGCTGAGACTGATTCTTGCAGGTGTAGCCATCGGGGCGGTATGTGAAGGGCTTTCCTCCGCTCTCATCCTGGTAGATCCGCACTCTTTTGCACGTATCCGCGCGTGGGTGACGGGCTCTGTTGACGTGGCCTCGTGGACACCGGTGGCGATTACAGCCGGCGGGTTAGCAGTTGGTGTGGTGCTGCTGATTGCCTTTGCGCGCCATTTGCCGCCCCTTGCTCTGGGGGATGACGTTGCGGCGGGTCTCGGTATCAACCTCAAACTGACTCGTTTGGGACTTGTCGCGGCGGTAACAGTGTTGGCTGCTACCGCTACCGCAGCGGCGGGGGTGATTGTATTTGTCGGATTAGTCATCCCGCATGTTGTCAGGCTGTGCGGGATATATGAAGAACGGGCACAGCTTGTCGCCGCTGCCGTGGTGGGGCCTTTGTTTTTGTTGGGAGCCGATATTGTGGGGCGCTACCTCACTGCTGCTGAGTTGCCGGCTGGCGTCACGGTGTCGCTCATTGGTGCCCCAGTATTGATTGCGCTGTCCCATCGCGCTGGAAGGAGGCTGTGATTGTGAGCGTGAGAAGTGTTTTGTCCTTTACGGGCATTGTGATCGTCGCGCTGGCTATTGCTGCCTATTCGCTCTTCTCGCCTGGTGCCGGGCAAGAAAGCGCAGCGTTGTGGTCCGTGGCTACGAATCCCAATAGCACTGACTTTGCGGCCACCGTCGTGTGGCAATGGCGTGCTCCGCGGGTGGTTGCTGCGATTGTCGTAGGAATGTGTTTGGGCATAGCGGGCGCCATCTTTCAGATCCTTACTCACAATCCTCTGGGGTCGCCCGACATCATCGGGTTTAATACCGGTGCCTATACCGGTGTCATCGCGGTTTCCTTGGCGGGCTTTAGCTCCGCGTTCAACATTGCGCTAGGCGCATTGGTGGGTGGGGCTCTCACTGCGTTACTCATCATGGGGCTTTCATTTGCAGGAAGGCTTACGGGAGCAAGACTGATTGTGGTGGGGATTGGAGTGACGTTCTTTCTTTCAGCAATAAACAAGTGGTTGATTCTTAGCGGTGAGTTGGAGCAATCCTTAGGCGCGGCGACTTGGGCTGCTGGAACATTGAATGCTGTGTCCTGGGCACGAGTTATTCCATTGGGGGTGCTGGGAGGCGCGGCGTGCGTCGCTGGGTTGCTGCTGCGTGGCTGGTGCGACGCGCTTGCCCTGGGGGATAGCGCGGCGAGTGCGTTGGGGTTGAACGTGAGTCGTGCACGTGTGGTGATGGTTCTGGTTGGCACAGTTCTTGTCGCTGTATCGACGGCGATAGCGGGTCCAATCTCATTTATTGCCCTCGCGGCCCCACATATGGCTCGGTTGCTCTCGCGTCCAGACAGGACACCGGTGTTGCTCTCTGGAGTCCTCGGTGCTCTTTTCTTGCTCGCTGCCGACTTAGCAGGGCAGCGACTGTTTTTCCCAATTACTCTGCCTGCCGGTCTTATTACGGTGTGCGCCGGTGGCATCTATCTGGCGGGTCTGCTGCTGTGGCAATCCCGAGCTGCCGGAATGAAAGGTCAGTAAAGTGAACCAGCAAAAAGTATGTGACGGTGCGCCGAGCGTGCGGGCTGAGGGGGTGAGCATGTCCTACGGGAGGACTGCCCCGCTAATTCTCGACTCGGTGGATGTGTCTTTTCCGGCCGGGAAATTCACTGCCATTATCGGTCCCAATGGTTGTGGAAAATCCACTTTGGTCAAGGTGTTGGCGCGGTTGGAAACACCGAACGCGGGCGCGGTGCGCATTGGCGAACAAGATGCAGCCGCATTCTCTCGGCGAAGCTACGCTCGGCGCGTCGCCGTGATGTCGCAGCAATCCATAGCTCCCGAAGGGATCAATGTCAGGGAACTGGTCGCGCGCGGGCGCTTCGCCCACCAAGGATTTATGGGGTGGAGGAGTCAGGAGGACGAGCGTGCTGTTAGTCGCGCGCTAGCAAAGGTAGGCCTTGAAGAACTGGAGACGGCCGAGGTAGCGGCGTTGTCTGGTGGTCAGCGTCAGCGTGCTTGGCTGGCTATGGCCCTCGCCCAGGAAACGCCTGTGCTCTTCTTGGATGAGCCAACGAGCGCTCTTGACATCGGATACCAGCATTCCTTCATGCGGCTGATGCGACAGCTGGCAGGAAACAAAACCCTCATTGCGGTCATTCATGACTTGGCGCATGTATTGCGCTATGCGGATCGCGTCGTGGCGATGAAAGATGGAAAGGTGTGGGACGCGGGCGTGCCGCGCGACGTCATTACCCCTGCCCTTATTGAGGAACTCTATGGGCTGACAGTCCGCGTTGTAGATGTGGACGGTGAGCCAGCAATCGTCCCTGTGGGGTGAGTTTCCGCCAAACCGGTTTTGTTTTCCCAGCGTGTGGGCGGTAATTAAAAAAAGTTGAGTGGATCGGGAACAACTTTGGGTTTGCCCGCGTTGTGTAGGTTGAGTGACCGGCGCTCAGGTTTGGATGACAATGGGTGCCGCTTCTGTTAGAGTTCAACCCTGAACGCGGCGGAAGTTGAGTCGCGCACTATCAACTTAAGAACAAACCCCAACAAGCAAGGAGAAAAGATTATGGGACGCGCAGTAGGAATTGACCTCGGTACCACCAACTCGGTCGTATCCGTTCTGGAAGGTGGCGAGGCCACCGTTATCGCTAACTCGGAGGGTTCCCGCACCACCCCGTCCGTCGTGGCTTTCGCTAAGAACGGCGAAATCCTCGTCGGCCAGTCCGCTAAGAACCAGGCGGTCACCAACGTTGACCGCACCATCCGCTCCGTCAAGCGCCACATCGGCACCGACTGGACCATCGACATTGATGACAAGAAGTACACCCCGCAGGAGATTTCGGCCCGCACGCTGATGAAGCTGAAGCGCGACGCCGAGGCTTACCTGGGTGAGGACGTTACCGACGCCGTTATTACCGTCCCTGCTTACTTCGAGGACTCCCAGCGCCAGGCCACCAAGGAGGCCGGCCAGATCGCAGGCCTCAACGTCCTGCGCATTGTTAACGAGCCGACCGCCGCTGCACTGGCCTACGGCCTGGAGAAGGGCGAGCAGGAGCAGACCATCCTGGTCTTCGACCTGGGCGGCGGTACCTTCGACGTCTCCCTGCTGGAGATCGGTGACGGCGTGGTTGAGGTTATGGCTACCGCTGGTGACAACCAGCTCGGTGGTGACGACTGGGACCAGCGCATCGTCGACTGGCTCGTGGATAAGTTCAAGGCTTCCCAGGGCGTTGACCTGACCAAGGATAAGCGCGCCGTCCAGCGCCTGCGTGAGGCTGCGGAGAAGGCCAAGATTGAGCTGTCCTCCTCCCAGTCCGCCAACATCAACCTGCCGTACATCACGGTGGACGCGGAGAAGAACCCGCTCTTCCTGGATGAGACCCTGTCCCGCACCGAGTTCCAGAAGATCACCCAGGACCTGCTGGACCGCACCAAGGAGCCGTTCAACCAGGTCATCAAGGATGCTGGCCTGTCCCTGTCCCAGGTTGACCACGTGGTTCTCGTCGGTGGCTCCACCCGTATGCCGGCTGTGTCCGACCTGGTGAAGGAAATGACCGGCAAGGATCCGAACAAGGGCGTTAACCCGGACGAGGTCGTGGCAGTCGGCGCTGCTCTCCAGGCAGGCGTGCTGCGCGGTGAGGTCAAGGACGTGCTGCTTCTCGACGTCACCCCGCTCTCCCTCGGCATCGAGACCAAGGGTGGCGTGATGACCAAGCTCATCGAGCGCAACACCACCATCCCGACCAAGAAGTCCGAGACCTTCACCACGGCTGATGACAACCAGCCTTCCGTGCAGATTCAGGTCTACCAGGGCGAGCGCGAGATGGCTTCCGCCAACAAGCTGCTCGGCTCCTTCGAGCTCGGCGGCATCGCCCCGGCACCGCGCGGTGTCCCGCAGATTGAGGTCACCTTCGACATCGACGCCAACGGCATCGTCTCCGTTTCCGCTAAGGACAAGGCCACCGGCAAGGAAAACACCATCAAGATTCAGGATGGTTCCGGCCTGTCCCAGGAAGAGATTGACCGCATGGTCAAGGATGCCGAGGCACACGCCGAGGAGGACAAGAAGCGCCGCGAGGAGCAGGAGACCCGCAACCAGGCGGAGTCCACTTCCTACCAGACCCGCAAGTTCATGGATGAGAACTCCGACAAGCTGCCGGAGGATCTGAAGAACCGCGTGACCGAGGCTGCCGATGCCGTCGACGAAGCGCTCAAGGGCGATGACATCGAGGCGATTAAGTCGGCCGTCGAGAAGCTCGGCACCGAGTCCCAGGAGCTGGGCAAGGCCCTGTACGAGGCACAGGCTGCTGAGGCAGGCGCCGAGGGCGCTGCTGCTGGCGAGACCGCTGGTGACCCGAACGTCGTCGACGCCGAGGTTGTCGACGAGGACGACGAGAACAAGGAGAAGTAAACCATGACCTCCCCTCAGGACCCAGGCAACCCGGCCAATACCGACCCTGAGGCAACCTCCGCTGAGGCTGCGGAGGCTGCCGCCGCCGAGGCCGCTTCTGCCGACGGCGCCGTGGATGAGGCTGCTGAGGCACAGGCTAATGCTGCCACCGCGGGCACCGCTGAGGCAGAGGCTGCGGTTGAGGATGCCGCCCGCGACATCACCGATGAAGCGGCCGCCGGTGAGGACGCCAGCGCTGAGAACTCCCTGGAGGCTCAGCTGGCTGAGCGCACCGAGGATCTGCAGCGTCTCAACGCGGAGTACACCAACTACCGCCGTCGCACTGAGCGTGACCGTCAGGCCGTGATTGAGACCACCAAGGCCAAGGTCTTGGCAGACTTCCTGCCAATCCTTGATGACCTGGAGCTCGCACACCAGCACGGTGACCTCAACGAGGGGCCACTCAAGGCCATCGCGGACAAGCTCACGGGAGTGCTGACCAACAACCAGCTGACCCCGTTCGGTGCCGAGGGCGATGCCTTCGACCCCGAGGTGCACGAGGCAGTTCAGGACCTGTCCACCGGTGACGAGCAGGTCATCGGCACGGTTCTGCGCCGCGGCTACACGGTGGGGGAGCGCGTTGTGCGCACCGCCATGGTGATTATCGCCGACCCTGCCGAGTCAGCCGATGCCGCTGACGGTCCGGACAGCCCGGATAACGCAGGATAGGCATCATAGGTGGCGTCAGGGTTTGAGTATTCCTTGGCGCCACTGTTCTTTTCACTACTTAGTTAGCATTTTTACTTAGCAAAAAATCTTTAAACCCAACCGATTAACGATTCTCCTGAAAGGAGGAGATGCCCAGTGAACGCTAAGCCAGAATGGGCAGACAAGGATTATTACGCGGATCTGGGGGTCTCCTCATCCGCTACCGCCGAAGAAATTAAGCACGCGTACCGCAAGCTGGCCCGCCAGAACCACCCCGACGCCAACCCGGATAACCCCGCGGCGGCGGAGAAATTCAAGCAGGTGGCCGAAGCCTATGATGTGCTGTCTGATAAAGCTACCCGCAAGGACTATGACGAGTTCAAGGCCATGATGCGCGGCGGCGGCTTTGGACGGAGAGGAGGCGCCGGGTTTCCCGGCGGGTTTCGATCCACGCACATGGGTGGACCGGGTGCGCAAGACTTCGACCTCTCGGACATCTTCGGAGGATCCGCTCGAGGAGCGTCTCAAGGCGGCGGTCTGGGGGATATCTTCGGTGGCGTTTTCAACCGCGGCGGTGGTGCTGGCCACACAGCTCGGCCGTCGCGGGGGGCCGACGTCGAAACGCACATAACCCTCGACTTCCGCGAGGCGGCCAAGGGGACCACCATCCCGCTGCAGTTGAGCGGCGAAGCCCCCTGTACCACGTGCCACGGTTCCGGCTCGAAGACCGGCAAGCTGTCGACGTGCTCGACGTGTGATGGCACCGGGTTCACCTCGGAACAGCGCGGCTCCTTCGGTTTCTCGGCGCCGTGTACCGACTGTGGGGGCACCGGCCAGCGCGCGGAGGATCCGTGTGTGGATTGCTCTGGCACCGGAACGGTACACCGCACCCGCTCGATTACGGTACGTATCCCCGCCGGGGTCATCGATGGGCAAAAGGTGCGCCTGGCTGGCCAGGGCGAAGCGGGGCCGAACGGCACCCCGTCCGGCGATCTCTTCGTAGCGGTCACGGTGAAGCCCGACAAGGTCTTCACTCGGGAAGGCGATGACCTACACGTCACCGTCCCCGTCTCCTTTGCGGAGCTGGCCTTGGGTGACACCATTACGGTGCCGACCCTCGATTCGCCCGTGCGCGTCAAGGTACCGGCGGGAACGCCCGACGGGCGCACGCTGCGCGTCAAGGGCCGCGGCGTAGCCAAGCGTGGCGGCAAGGCCGGCGATCTCATGGTGACCGTGCAGGTCACCGTGCCTTCCACGCTGGATGCTGCGGCCTCCTCGGCGCTGCGCAGCTACGCACAGGCGGAGAAGGACTCCGGCTTCGATCCGCGTGCCGGCTGGGCCGGCAACACGGTGACGCGCTAGAAGGAGGTGTGAGATGAGCAAGGACGACACAAATCGAACCGATGCGGCCCAGCCCAAGGCGATGTACGTCATCTCTGTTGCCGCGGAACTTTCCGGCATGCACGCTCAAACATTGCGCACCTATGATCGGATGGGGCTGGTCTCCCCAGCCCGCACCTCCGGGGGTGGGCGCCGCTATTCCGAGAGCGACATCGAGCTCTTGCGCAAGATTCAGACGCTCTCGCAAGATGATGGCGTGAATCTGGCCGGCATCAAATCCATCATCGAACTGACCGCGGAGCGGGACCGCCTCGCGGCCGAGCGCGATGAGCTGCAGGCGGAGGTCGACCGCCTGCGCAGCCAAGCACGTCCATCGCGCGGCGAGCTGGTCCACGTACCACGTTCTACCTCCGTGGTGATGTGGACGCCGCGGCGCAACCGCCGCCGCGACAGCTAGGCACTTCCCCCTCCTTCAGGGAGGGGGTTCTTTTCGTTTTGAGCCAGTCGGCCTGAGGCTCCGCGCTCTCCACTTAATAAGTGCCCGAGTTGCCAAAGATCCACGGTCCAGAGCAATTGTGGGCATGATCTTTGGCAACTCGGGCACTTTTTCTGGCGGCAACCGTCCAGAAGAAAAAGCTTTCCTTGTAGAAAACGTGAGTTTGTTGAAAAATAGCGCTACACTCGCACCCAACGTTGTGCGGCCTGTCACATTTCTTGGAGAATGTGTTCGAGAACCACTGGTGAAGGCGCAACGGAAACCCTTAAGACAACGAGAAAGGTGCGATGACCATGACTTTGTACGCTAACCCCGGAACCGCAGACGCCATCGTCAACTACCGCGAGCGCTACGACAACTACATCGGCGGCGAGTGGGTACCGCCGGTCGACGGCGAATACATGGACAACATCACCCCGGTTACCGGTGAGGTCTTCTGCCAGGTTGCCCGCGGCAAGGAGGCGGATATCAACCTGGCCATTGACGCTGCGGAGAAGGCTTTCGAGACCTTCGGCAAGACCACCCCGGCAGAGCGCGCGCTTCTGTTGCACCGCATTGCGGACCGCATCGAGGAGAACTTGGAAAAGATCGCCGTCGCGGAGACCTGGGAGAACGGCAAGGCCGTGCGCGAGACCCTCGCCGCCGACATCCCGCTGGCGGTCGACCACTTCCGCTACTTCGCCGGCGCCATCCGTGCGCAGGAGGGCCGTCTGTCGCAGATTGACCAGGACACCGTGGCCTACCACTTCCACGAGCCGCTGGGTGTTGTGGGCCAGATCATCCCGTGGAACTTCCCGCTGCTCATGGCGGCGTGGAAGATCGCGCCGGCGCTGGCTGCGGGCAACACCATCGTGATGAAGCCCGCCGAGCAGACCCCGGCCTCCATCCTGCTGCTCATTGAAATCATTGAGGACCTCCTGCCCAAGGGAGTGCTCAACATCGTCAACGGTGTAGGTGAGGAAGCGGGTGTGGCGTTGTCCACCTCGGACCGCATCGCCAAGATTGCCTTCACCGGCTCCACCCCGGTGGGTAAGATCATCAACAAGGCGGCTGCGGACAAGGTCATTCCGGTCACCTTGGAGCTCGGCGGCAAGTCGCCGTCCATCTTCTTCGCGGACATTATGGACAAGGACGATGCCTACCTGGAGAAGTGCGTCGAGGGCTTCGTCATGTTCGCCCTCAACCAGGGCGAGGTCTGCACCTGCCCGTCCCGTGCATTGATCCATGAAGACATCGCGGACAAATTCCTGGAATTGGCGGTAGAGCGCGTAAAGAAGATCAAGATTGGCCACCCGCTCGACACTGAGACCATGATGGGTGCCCAAGCCTCGCAGGAGCAGATGGACAAGATCGCCGAATACCTTGAGGTGGGCCCGAAGGAGGGTGCGGAAACGCTCGTTGGTGGTCACGTGAACAAGGTGGAAGGCTTAGAGAACGGCTACTACATCGAGCCGACCGTCTTCCGTGGAACCAATGACATGCGCATCTTCCGCGAGGAAATCTTCGGTCCGGTGCTTTCCGTGGCTACGTTCAAGGACTTCGAGGAAGCCATCCAGATTGCCAACGACACCAACTTCGGCCTCGGCGCCGGTGTGTGGTCGCGCCACCAGAACACTTGCTACCGCGCCGGCCGCGAAATCCAGGCCGGCCGCGTGTGGGTCAACCACTACCACGTGTACCCCGCTCACAGTGCGTTCGGTGGTTACAAGGAGTCCGGCATCGGCCGCGAGAACCACCTCATGATGCTCGCCCACTACCAGGAGACCAAGAACATGCTGGTGTCCTACTCTGAGGAGCAGGCTGGCCTGTTCTAATACCTATCGGCTATGGCCCCCAGACCCCGCAGAAATGCGGGGTCTTTCCAATAGGAGCCATGATCGCCCGGTAGCCCACTCGCGCCCGGCACTGCGTTGGCGCCGAAGGCAGGGGAGGAAGGATCCGGGCCGTGAATGCCGCCGCGCGGTCCGGTGGTGGCGGTGATCGGATCCTCGGCGTTGCGTGCGCTCCAGACCCGGCCATGCAAGTGCGCGGCGTTAGCCACGGAGGCACCCGGGCTGCCGACGAGTACGACGTCATCCGCAACATAGTCGTGCTGCGCAGCCTTGCCCGCCACCACGGAACCATAGGAGTAGCCGATTAACATGTGCTGGGCACCAGGGAAGCGTTGCCGCAGGGCGCGCTGGAAGCGAATGAGTTCGGCAGCGCCGCGGCGCGCCGGCTCCTCGTGTGCCGCGCGGGACAGCGAGGAGGGGGCAGCATAGCCAATCCACGCCACAGCAGGCCCGTGCGTGGCGTGGGCGATGGCGCGGGCGCGCTCCACTGCGGTGGGCCAGCTACCAGGCTCGGAGGAGCCGACCCCGCCCACAAACGTGCTGACTTGGGCCGCGTGCGTGCCGATATTCTCTGGGTCGACGAGCACCACCAGTCGCCCGGGGCTGGCCTCCAGCACGGTGAGGTCCGGATTAGCTGCAACCAGGGAGCGGACCTCCTCGCTGGCCATGGTCAGCTGGACCTCATGCAATTCCGCCAGGGATAGCTCGCTGAAATCCTCCAGGCGGGTCGGCGGCTCACCCAGCTCCGGGGTGCACAAGGCACTCAGCTGGCGGGCGCAGGCCCAGTCGAGGGCATCGGCCAGCGTGTCGAGGTGCCCCAGCACCGCGCTGGCGGGCTCCGCAAGAGCGGGAACCGCAGCGAGCCGAAGGGCTCGAACGCGCAGATACTCGATCCGCTCCATCAACGGCGCATAAAGACTCACGATGTGTGCTGCCACGCGCATCTGCTGCGCCGGACCCAGCAGGGCATCGGTGGCGCTGTGGAGGGTGCCGCGCGCTGCGTCCGCGGCCGCCCCAGAAATCGATAGCGCTACCCAATGATGGTGTGACGCATCGATATAGCGGGCAAGCTCAGCGGCATAATCCTCCAAACGGTAAGCCTCCGCGCGCAATGCCGCTGCTGCGCTCATTGGGGGTCTCCCAAGAAAGAGGAAAGCTCCACATCGACATCCTGGGCCACACCCACGAAGCGGTCCAGCTCCTCCAATTGTGCTCGCCGCGCACTCTCGCTGAGCCTTCGTGACTCCTCCCACCGCGCGCCGAGGATCTCCAAGGCACGTGCGGTCCGGGGAGGCTGCCGCACGGAGGGCAAAGCGGTGGGGGAGGAATGGTCGAAGAGGGAGCGGATCTGCTGGCGGGCACCGCGGTCAATGGCGAGATGGTTCATAGCATTGAGACTGCGCCAGCAGCCCACCCGCAGTAAAGGACTGCGGCACTGAATCCGCGAAATCTGTGGATAACTAGTCCGGGCTCGTCTACCGTGGGCCGCATGAAGGTAGCAGCAGTTCAATTGACCAGCACCGGGGACGTTGAGAAGAACCTCGCCGTAGCACTCGACAAGATCCGGGAAGCCGCGGATAGCGGCGCGCAGCTCATCGTCCTGCCGGAAGCTACCACCCAAAGCTTCGACTCCGGGCGCCTCGATACGAACGCGGAGGGGCTCGATGGACCCACCGCCACCGCGGTGCGCGCCCTAGCGGAAGAACTCGGCGTGTACGTGGTCCTGGGAATGTTCGCCCCGGCGGACACCGTCGAGCGCGGTGAGAAAACCATCAACCGCGTGGCCAACGTTGCGCTCATCGCCGGGCCCGGAGTCCTCAGCGGTTACGAGAAAATCCACACCTACGATGCCTTCAAGTACAAGGAATCCGATACCGTTCGGCCGGGTGAATCACTCGTTACCTTCGAGGCCGGGGACCTCACCGTGGGCGTGGCCACCTGTTATGACATCCGCTTCCCCGAGCAGTTCAAGGAACTCGCCCGCCAGGGCGCCCAGCTCATCGTCGTGCCCACCAGCTGGGCGGATGGCCCGGGCAAGCTGGAACAGTGGCGCCTGCTCAGCGCAGCGCGGGCGCTCGATTCCACGACGTACATCCTGGCGGCTGGCCAGGCTCGCCCCGGCGGCGAGGCCAAGGCGGGCCAGGCCTCTGGGCCGACTGGTATCGGACACTCCGTCCTCGTGGCGCCAGATGGCACGCGCCGTGCCGAGGCCGGCTATGAGCCAGAAATCCTCTACGGCGAGGTGGACCCAGACACCGTGGCAGAGGTCCGCCAGTCCCTCCCCGTCTTGGACGCTTAAGCGCTTAGGCCCATTGGGATTTCTTCCACGCCGCCCAGGCCTCCCAGTCATCGCCCCATCCGTCGAGCTCCGCAGCGGAGGCCGCCCACTCGTGGCCACGCTGCCAACTATCCGTGGTAATCGCCTCCTCCGCGACGCCACCCGCGAGCAAGGCCGCGCGCGCTAGTTCCACGCGGTCGGCGGGGCCGATGAGCACGAAGCGGCGGTCGGTTCCCTCAGCGAGCACCGGGTCCATCGGCTCCTTGGCCGCTACGGGATCGAAGCCTGCGGCAGCTGGCTGCGCGCCGAGCAGCCACGGGTCCTGGCTCTCCCGGACGATGTGGCGCAGCTTCAGCCCCGGGACCAAAGCCTGCAGGTTGGCCTGGAATTCCGTGTCATAGTGCTCGCCCGGCGACGGCGCCACGGCATAGACCTGGAGCCCGGTGGGAAGGTTGTTCGCTAGGCCGTCGAGAAGCAGCGCCCGCGCGCCCGCCCAGCCGGTACCGAAGGAAATCAGTGTCGTAGTGTCATCCAGCCGCGGCGGCTCACCAGCGGGCGCGCCCAGCGTCCACCAATCGCCCGGCTGCGCCTTGGCCAGCATGGAGGAGGCCTCACCGGCCAGCGCGAGGTGGAATATCAGCTGCCCCGACCCCTCCGGGGGTGCCGCCGGGGTCAGTGGACGCCAAGTGCCGGGCGTGAGCTGAGACGTCACCGGAACGTGCTGCCCTGCGCGGTAATCCAGCGCCACGCCCGATTCCAACCGGACCACCGCGGTGCGCCGGTTCGGCTTGTCAACAGCCACCACCTGGGCGCTGTGGGCAGGGGGATCACCATCCGAGTCCGCCTCCTGTGCGGCGGTGCGCATGATGGAGCACACCTGGGAAATGGTGCGCGTGGCGACGTCGTGCTGGTACGGGGTAAGCCCCAGAACCTCCAGCCCGTGAACGAGCGATGCCTCGAATTTCGGATAGACCTCAGGGGGAAAACCGTGGCGGCGATGATCACGGCCCATGCGTGCCAGGCGCTGAGCGACGTCCCCCTGTACCTCATCGCCCTCCACATTCTCCAGCACCCACGCCAGCGCCGGGGCCATGGAGGGGTGTGTGTCCTTCATCGACAGGGCAAAGACTTGGCGGGACTCGGCCACGGTGGCGAAAAAGTGCCTGTGTACTGCATCGCGATAGTCTTCCGCGTGGTTGCGTAGGTGCTCACCCAGTTCCCTCATGCCCGCCCATCCTAGCCCCTGGGGGTAGAGCTACATCACCCTAGGGTTATATGCCAGGGGTGGAAAAGCGGGAAGGGAGTTGTAGTGTAATCAACGGATCATTTCCCGAAAGAGGGTGAGTCTCGTCTCAAGGACGCCGCCATGGGCGGCATGGAAGGAAGTTTTCGCATGGAAGAATTCTCTGCGTTCACAATCATGACAGACGTGGGCTGGATTTCTTTGCTCATGGTTATCGGCAACGTTTTGCGCCACCAGATTAAATTCGTATTCCAGGATTTGCTGCTGCCTGCACCCATCACCGCCGGCCTGCTCGGCCTGCTCTTCGGCCCCAACGTCCTGGGCTGGATCGGTTTCTCCGACAATCTTGGTGATTACACCTCGCTGCTCATCGCCGTAGTCTTCGCCTCCATGGCCTACTCTATGGAGATGGGCGGCAACATGGGCAAGGGTGCCCGCAATATGTGGGGCTACTCCACCATGATGTTCACCGGCCAGTGGGGCCTGTTCATTGTTTTGGGTCTTCTCCTGTTCAAGCCGGCCTTCGACACCCCGGACTGGTTCGGCATGATGCTGCCCGTCGGCTTCACGGGTGGCTTCGGTACCGCGGCGGCTGTTGGCAGTGCCCTGGAAGGCGTGGGTGCAGATGCCGCAGCCTCCCTAGGCTTTACCTCCGCGACCGTGGGTACGCTGGCCGCCATCATTGGCGGTATCGTCGCCGGTAACTGGGGTATTCGTAAGGGCAAGGTCTCCCACGTTCCGAAGGAGCTTCCGGAGGAACTGCGCCGCGGCTACATCTCGCGCCTGGAGGATCGCCCCTCGCTGGGCCGCGCTACGACGAACCCCTCCGCCATCGAGCCCATCACCCTCCACGTGGGATTCATCGCCCTGACCGTGATGACCGCCTATGGCATTAACAAAGGGATCGCCTCCGTGTGGGAGAACGTCTCCATCCCGCTGTTCGCTATGTCCATGGTCGTGGGCCTGCTCTTCCGTGCAGTGATGAACATGGTGGGCGCCAAGGATTACCTGGATAAGGACACGGTGAGCTCGGTGTCCGGTGCGGCAACCGACTACCTCATTGCCTTCGGCGTGGCCGCCATTGTGCCGGCCGCTGTGGCCGCCTACTGGCAGGCTCTTCTCCTGCTCTTCGTCTTGGGCACCATTTACTGTGCATTCTTCCTCATGTGGTTCCCCGCCGAGTTCTTCGGCGAGCGCTGGATTGAGCGCGGCATTTTCGGCTGGGGCTGGGCGACGGCGACCGTGGCCACCGGTATTGCGATTCTCAAGATCGTGGACCCGAAGCTCAAGTCCGGCACACTGTCGGAGTATGGCATGGCCTACATTGGCTTCGGCCCCTTCGAGATCTCCTGGACTATCATCGCGCCGCTGTCGGTGATGTACGGCTTTACCGCCGGCTTCGGCTGGATCTCCCTGGGTATCGCGGTGGTTATTTACCTCGTCTTCAAGTTCAGCGGCATGATGCCGCCGCGCGGCACCATCTTCAAGGAAGGCATCGGGCACGTCGGTTCATCGAAGTAGACGCTGACCTGCTAGCACGTGAAAACCCTCAGCCTTATGGCTTGAGGGTTTTCTCGTTTTAAGCAAGTCCTGAGTAGTAGTGCGAAATGAATCTCAGCTTGCATTGCTCTTGTGAGAAGAAAAAGGCTAAAATTCAGGAAGCTGTCAGCGTGGCGCTCTCGCAGCCTCTCTTTTTTCTTTCCTTCAGTGTGCGCAGGCTTAGGAATCCATATGCATTTTCTTTATGAAGACTCACCTCGTGAGGTCATCCTCGAGTCTGCTCTTCACATTGGCGCCGCGCAGGGTGATGAGGCAATTACCGTGGAGTCGGTGGCGAGGCTCGCGGAGGTTACTCCCGCCGAGGTTCGCGCGGAATTCTCGGATCGTGAGCAGATCGTTGCCGCTATCCCGGACTATGCCTCCGAGCGCAAGGTCAAGTTTTTGGAGGAGACGCTCGACGCCGCTCCTGGCTACGCCGATCTTTTCACCAAGCTGACCACCTTCACGGAGGCCTATTACGAGTACGCCGAGCGCGAACCGGAGCTTTTTCGCTACCTGTTTGAGCAGAAGGGCTGCGTCTTTGAAGATGAGTGGCAGTCCCTCCTGCAGGGAAACAGATCGGGCAACCGCGCGCTGGATCTGATCTATGACAACATCGCGCTCATCGCGGACGATGCACAGCTTGAGGTCGGGCCGGACGTGTGCCCCCAGACCTTGGCAAAGTTGAGCGTTGCTATCTGGGCCACCGTCCACGGCATGGCCCACTTGAGCGTCCTTGGCGTGCTGCGGCACCAGCATTCGGTGGTGCGGCGCTTCAACCTGCGCGAGGTGTGCAAGGCGCTCATTGGAACCCTGTTCATGACGGCCGAGACGTTGGAGCTTCCCGATCTGCGCCACCCGATGCAGGAGTACCGCGCACTGCTGAGCGGCTTCACGCCGGACCGGGACCTTTCCCTGGATATTACCGCCATCGAGGATCTGACAGAGCTTCCCGCGGAGCAGGCCCGCGCGGCCGTCGTGGAGCGCGCTATCCAGCTGGCGGCGTGGGTTGGCATGCAGTCGGTGACCATCGAGAACGTCGCCGAGTACTTCGGTGTTTCTGATGTTTTCGTCGCCTCTCTGGTGGATAATGACTTCGTTCTACGTGAAACCGTTGAGCAGGAGACCGACCGTGAACTCGCGGACAGCATCCTCTACCTCTTGGAGCGGCTGCCGGAAGGGGCTTCGGCCGTCGATAAGCTCCTGTGCGTAGCGGTGGCCTATTTTCATTACGCGGTGGAGCATCCAGAGCGCTACAGCGCCTGCATTGGTGCAGCGTCTGGCTCCGTGGTCCCGCTGAGTGAGGACGGCGAGGAACAGACGCAGATGAGCGAGTCCTTCGCGCTGCTGATGCGTTTTGCCCGTGAGGCCCTGCGGGAGGCCGGGCACGAGCCGGAGGACCGCCTGGTCTACATTAAGAACTTCATCCTGTGGGCCGGTGCTGACGGTATGTGTCACCTGGCCTCGGTGGGTGAATTCCGCAACATCGACCTCGACGAGAGGTGGTCGCTCTACTACTCCGTGGCAGCTGTCGTCTTAGCATCGTTTAAGTACGGCCTTCCCCAGGAAGCGGCAGTAGCTAACCCCTAGCCCTGCCCACTGGCACCGCGGGCAATCCCTTGCAATCCGCGCCGCGCAGAAAGCCTCGCGGCGCAACGTCTGCGTGTCGTCATCGACATGCCTTGTGCAGGGACCCCCTGACTTCCCTTATTGCCAATGTAGTGCGGACCAATCCCACCCCACCGCCGAACCCCACCAAGCAGCAGCGCCAAGAACAGCGCCAAGAGTGGCGTTGCTTACCCGCCCCTGGCCTCAGTCGGGCAAAAAGACGCGCACCGTAGACTTGAGCGGACCATGCTCAACCCGGCGGGGGTGAAAGATCTAAAAAAGTTCTAGTTGAGTGGAACAGACTCAAGTTCTGTAGCGTTATAGACAGTGAAGCTTCCTTCCCTGCTGTAGCCGCAGGGAGGTTTGGATAAACAGTAGAAACGGAGAAACACAATAATGAGTTCTTTTAACCCCACCACTAAAACCCAGGAGGCCCTGCAGCAAGCACTGCAGACGGCTTCCGCCAACGGTAACCCGGACATCCGCCCGGCGCACCTCTTAGCAGCCATCCTCGAGCAGAAGGATGGCATTGCCGCCCCGGTGCTCAAGGCCACCGGTGTGGATCCGGAGACGGTGCTCAAGGAGGCGCGCCAGCTTATCGACGCCCTCCCGAAGGCCGAGGGCGCCAACATGGCGAACCCGAACTTTAACCGCGACGCCCTCAACGTCCTCACCCGCGCCCAAGAGCTGGCCGGTGAGCTCGGTGATGAGTACGTCTCCACCGAGGTGCTGCTCGCCGCTATTGCGGGCTCCAAGTCGGATGCCGCCGAGCTGCTGACCTCCCGGGGGGCCACCTATGACGCGCTCAAGGGCGCTTTCCCTTCCGTGCGCGGCGCGGCCAAGGTGACCTCGGAGAACCCCGAGGAACAGTTCCAGGCCCTGGAGAAGTACGCCACGGACCTCACCGCCCGTGCCCGCGAGGGCAAGATTGACCCGGTGATTGGCCGCGATCAGGAGATCCGCCGCGTGGTCCAGGTTCTTAGCCGCCGCACGAAGAATAACCCGGTGCTCATCGGTGAGCCCGGCGTAGGTAAGACCGCCATCGTGGAGGGCCTGGCCCGCCGCATCGTGGCCGGTGACGTACCGGAATCCCTCAAGGGCAAGACGTTGCTGAGCCTGGACCTTGGCTCCATGGTCGCCGGCGCGAAGTACCGCGGCGAGTTCGAGGAGCGCCTCAAGGCCGTCCTCGATGAAATTAAGGCTTCCGACGGGCAGATCATCACCTTCATCGATGAGCTGCACACCATCGTCGGCGCTGGCGCTACGGGCGAAGGCTCGATGGACGCCGGCAACATGATTAAGCCCATGCTGGCCCGCGGCGAGCTCCGCCTGGTTGGCGCTACCACCCTCGACGAGTACCGCAAGTACATCGAGAAGGACGCCGCCCTGGAGCGCCGCTTCCAGCAGGTCTACGCCGCTGAACCTTCCGTGGAGGACACCATCGGTATCCTCCGTGGCCTCAAGGAGCGCTACGAGGTGCACCACGGTGTGCGCATCCAGGACTCGGCTTTGGTGTCTGCCGCGGAGCTCTCGCATCGCTACATCACCAACCGCTTCCTGCCGGATAAGGCCATTGACTTGGTCGATGAGGCTGGCTCCCGCCTGCGCATGGAGATTGACTCCTCCCCGCAGGAGATTGATGAGCTGGAGCGCGTCGTGCGCCGCCTCGAGATTGAGGAGCTGGCCCTGAAGAAGGAATCGGACGCGGCCTCGAAGGACCGCCTGACCGCCCTCCAGCAGGAGCTGGCGGATGAGCGCGAAAAGCTCGGTGAGCTCAAGGCCCGCTGGGCCAATGAGAAGAAGGCCATCGATGACGTGCAGACCATCAAGGAACAGCTGGAGGATCTGCGCCGTCAGGCAGAGATTGCGGAGCGCGATGGTGACCTAGCCCTGGCCTCCGAGATCAACTACGGCAAGATTCCGCCGCTGGAGAAGGACCTGGCTGCCGCCGAGGAGAAGGCCGCGCAGCAGCACAACACCATGCTCAGCGAGGAAGTCACCCCGGACACTATCGCGGAGGTTGTCTCCGCCTGGACCGGCATCCCGGCCGGCAAGATGCTGCAGGGAGAGACCGAGAAGCTGCTCAACATGGAGTCCGTGCTGGGTGAGCGCGTGGTAGGCCAGAAGGAAGCCGTCACCGCGGTGTCCGACGCCGTTCGTCGCGCGCGTGCCGGTGTGGCTGACCCCAACCGCCCGACCGGTTCCTTCCTCTTCCTCGGCCCGACCGGCGTGGGTAAGACGGAGCTGGCGAAGGCTTTGGCGGACTTCCTCTTTGACGATGAATCCGCCATGGTCCGCATCGACATGTCCGAGTTCGGTGAGAAGCACTCCGTGGCCCGCCTCGTCGGTGCCCCTCCCGGATACGTGGGCTACGACGCCGGCGGCCAGCTCACGGAGGCGGTGCGTCGCCGCCCGTACACGCTGGTGCTTTTCGACGAAGTCGAGAAGGCCCACCCGGATGTCTTCGACGTCCTCCTGCAGGTGCTCGATGAGGGCCGCCTGACCGATGGCCAGGGCCGCACCGTGGACTTCCGCAACACGGTCATCATCCTGACCTCGAACCTGGGTGCCGGCGGCACCAAGGAAGAGGTCATGGAGGCGGTCAAGCGCAGCTTCAAGCCGGAGTTCATCAACCGCCTCGATGACGTCGTGATGTTCGAGCAGCTCACCTCGGATCTGCTCTCTGGCATCGTGGACATCCAGCTCAAGGGCCTGGCCGAGCGCCTGTCCGGCCGCCGCCTGACGCTGCAGGTCTCCGACGCCGCCAAGCTGTGGCTGGCCGAGCGCGGCTATGACCCGGCCTACGGTGCCCGCCCGCTGCGCCGCCTGATCCAGCAGGCCATCGGTGACCAGCTGGCCAAGAAGCTGCTGGCCGGTGACATCGTGGACGGCGATACCGTGCACGTCGACGTCGCCGACGGTGGCGAGCACCTCGAGCTAGCTGCCCGCACCGCCTAAACCGCTTCAATCGTTGAGCGCCAATGGCGCTCACCGGTCGCCAGCACCCGCTCATGCCCCTATGATCTGGGGGCATGAGCATTTTGATCTCCCCTCACGAGTTGAGTGAGAAGATTTACCGCGGTGACAAGACGACCATCCTTGCCTCCCTCTGGGCACCAGGGGAAGGCGAGTCCTTCAACCAGTTTTCCTCCCTGCACATTCCGACCGCCCAGTACGCGGACGCCGCCTCCGCCTTCGTGGGTCTACCCGGCTCCAAGGTGGGCCGCAACCCCCTCCCGCAGACGGAGAAGGTCCAGGAGTGGATCGATCACTGGGGCTTGCACGCGAACAGCGAGGTCGTGGTCTACGACGAAGGCCGCGGCCTCTTCGCCGGCCGCGCGTGGTGGACGCTGCGCTGGGCCGGCATCCGCAACGTCCGCATTCTCGATGGCGGCCTGTCCAACTGGCGCGCCCAGTCACTGCCCACGCTCACCGGCCCCGGCAACTTGGGCATGCCCTCGGACTTTAAAGTGACGACGGGGTCAATGCCCACGGTCACCATCGATGAGGTTAAGGAGCATCAGGGCCTGCTTCTCGACGTTCGCACGCGCAACCGCTTCGCCGGCCGCCGCGAGAACCTCGACTTGAAGGCTGGCCACATCCCAGGCGCGGTTAACCTTCCGGAGCGCCTCTTCCACACGGAGGACATCACCGTGTGGAAATCCAAGGAGGAGATCTTGGAGATCCTCGACGACCACGGCGTGACCAAGGAAAACGTGGACGGCGCCATCATCTACTCCGGCTCCGGCAACCACTCCGCACTCACCATCGCCGTGCTGGAGTACGTGGGCTTTACCGGCCTGCGCCACTTCGTGGGTGGCTGGTCGCAGTGGTCAGCCAACCCGAAGAACCCAGTGGAGCGCGGCGACCGCGAGCACGTTTAGCACCCGCACCCGCCGCCCAGTTGTGCGCGCCCAAACCTGTGCGTGACCAGCGCGTCAGCGCGGATCGGGCGCGCCGGGCGATTAGAGTCGATCAGTGATGCCTTTCGTACTCTTATCCCTCGCCGCCGTCGCGCTCGTGGCTGGTCTCATCGTGCTCTGGCTGGACCAGCGCCAGCGCGCCGCTCTCTCCGCCGGCGACCCCGCTGACAACGCCGCTGCCGATACGGCTGACGACGCGGCAGTCGACGCCGAGCCGGTTGTCTCCACCCCGGAGCCCGAGGTTGATCCGGAACCAGAGCTCACCGCAGAGCCGGAACCCGTTGCCGAGCACAACGTCGAACCTTTCGACGAACCCGTTGCTGAGCCCAACGAGCCCGAGGAGCCTGAAGAACCCGAGGAACTCACCGCAGAGCCGAACGAACTCACTGAACCGCAGGCTGCATCGCGCAGCTTTGCGGAGCGTGCAGAGCGCGCCAAGTACTTCGTGCCGGGCAGCGCCCGCCGCGAGCGCAAGGCCTTTGGCCAGCAGCGCGGCTGGGAATACGCCAAGCATGATTCCTACCTGGCGGATGAGTGGAGCCGCGGCGCGGCCGCCCGCGGCCAGGAGCCCAGGGACATCGTGGCCGGAAACTTCCGCGGCCACGAGACCCTGCTTTTCGATATGGGAACTATCCCGGTCATGGCCATGCGCACCGGCGCGGCCTCCGATATCGTGGTTGATTTCCGCCGGGCAGGGGAGACAGTGGACAACTCGTCCGAGGATCTGGTGTACGTGCGTGAGGAGGAAGGGTTTGAAGTCTTCGCCTCCGATGCCGGCGTGGGCCAGCGCCTCATCGATCCTCGCGTCAGCGCGGCGCTACACCGCCTACCCACCGCAGTGACCGCCGTGTGGATGGAAGGGGAGTGGGTTCTTGCCCAAACCACCAAACATGCCCGTAGCGCGGAGTGGGAGGAGTTGCTGGAACCGCTAGCCCTGCTGGCTAATGCCGCCCGCGTCCTTCCGCCGCGCTCTGAGGCGACACAGGTCCTGCGCGTCGATGAACTCGACCCGAGCCGCGACATCCCGCAGCCCCCGCAGCCCGAACCTACCGGGCCCACTGCAGTCCCGGACCGCGATGATTCCCTCGATGCGCCCACCATCCAGCGACCCACCGAACCGGTTGTCATGCCGAGCCGCAGCACCAGCGAGGCGCGCGGCACCATTGACCACTCCAGCCTGGGTGCGGATGAAGTGGATGCGATTGCCGATGGCCGCGAACACCCCACCCCGGAGGACAACCAGGCCCGCCTGCCGCGCCGTTTCGACGGCGGCTCGTCCATCTTCGACTAACAGCAACTCCCAACAGCCCTCGGTGTGCCAGCAACCCTGGATGTGGCGGCCACCCGCGGGGAAGAGGGTAAACTACAGAGCGGATTTTTAAAGACGAGAAAGTCACAGACTTTAAGGAGCGAGCGATGAGCCTGGATCAGCAGAAGAAGCAACGCCTAGCAGAGCTGGTGAAGGAGCTGGCCGTCGTCCACGGCAAGGTCACGCTGTCCTCCGGCAAGGAGGCCGACTACTACGTGGACCTGCGCCGCGCCACCCTGCAGCACGAAGCCTCGCGCCTCATCGGCTCGCTGCTCCGCGAGCTCACCGCCGACTGGGACTACGCCGCCGCCGGTGGCCTGACCATGGGTGCGGACCCGGTCGGGTTGGCCATCATGCACGCCGATGGCCGCGACATTGACGCCTTCGTTGTCCGCAAGGAAGCCAAGAAGCACGGTATGCAGCGCCAGATCGAAGGCTTCAACGTCGAGGGGCAAAAGGTGCTCGTTGTGGAGGACACCACCACGACCGGTAACTCCCCACTGACCGCTGTGAAGGCGCTGCGCAAGGCAGGTGCCGAGGTCGTCGGCGTGGCCACCGTGGTGGACCGCAACACCGACGCCGGCGCAGCTATCGCCGCCGAGGGCTTGGAATACCGTTACCTGCTGGGCCTGGAGGACCTCGGCCTTGCCTAAGCCCGAGGAAGAGGCGGAGGCTAAAGGTCCCACCGAATGGAATGAGGGCCGCCACGGCGTCGGCCCCTGGGAAGGGCCGCTGCCCGAAGGCCCAGAAGCGGAGAAATACGATCCTGAGCTTCTCGCGGAGGGGGACCGCCGCAATGTCGTCGACGCCTACCGCTACTGGACGCGCGAGGCGATCCGGGAGGATATCGACACCCGCCGACATGCCCTGCACATCGCTATCGAGAATTTCGAGAACGATGCCAACATCGGCACCGTGGTACGCACCGCCAACGCCTTTGCCGTCGACACCGTCCACATCGTAGGCCGGCGCCGCTGGAACCGGCGCGGTGCCATGGTCACCGACAGGTACCAACACCTCATGCATCACGCAGACGTGGGCGAACTGATGGCCTGGGCGGCCGACCAAGACCTGACCGTCGTGGCTATTGATAACACCCCCGGGTGTGTGCCCCTAGAAACCGCGGAGCTGCCCGAGCGCTGCTTGCTCCTCTTCGGGCAGGAAGGCCCGGGGGTTAGCCCGGAGGCCCAGGAAGCAGCAGTGATGACGTGCTCCATCGCGCAATTTGGTTCTACTCGCTCCATCAACGCGGGCGTGGCCGCGGGCATTGCCATGCATGCATGGATTCGGCAGCATGCGGATTTATCAAAAGCTTGGTGAGATCCCGCGCACTGTGTTTACATCTAGGTAACGAATTCACATTGTGAGAATGATGAGACAAAAGTGTTAGAGAAATGGTCCCACCGCGCCGACCTTGCGGAAACAGCCATCAATGAGCGCCACGCGCAAGCCGTGTGGGGCTTGCCCCGAACCAACCTTGCCGTGGTGAGTTGGCCACCCACCACCAAGGAATCACTCTTCGTCCACTGGCATTACTGGTGGCAGGCACACTACCTGGACTGTCTTGTCGACGCCGCTCTGCGCAAGAACACCAAGGCGCGCCGCACGCTCATCGCCAACACCATCCGCGGCGTCCACGTGCGCAATCTCCAGCCACTGACGAAGAACCGCTACTACGACGACAAGGCCTGGATGGCCCTGGCCATCGCCCGCGCTGGTGAGCTTAAGAAGATGCGCCCCCACAAGAAGCTGAGCAGCCTGCAACACAACATCCGCGATGGCATCGACTCACAGGTGGGCGTGCTGCCTTGGCGCGAGGGCGAGACCTTCCTTAACGTCCCCTCCAACGGGCCGGGCGCCATCATGCTGGCTCGCATGGGCCGGGTCGAGGAAGCTCGCCACATCGTTGACTGGATCTATGACCACCTCATCGATGACGATGGCTTCGTCATGGATGGCATCCGCATGCGCATGGATGGCCGCGAGGTCGTCCGCGCCATCCACCCCTATTGCCAGGGCGTGGTGCTCGGCGCCTGCCTGGAAATCGTGCTGGCTCTGCGGGAGAAGAACGGCCTGCGCTCCGTGGAGGACATCGACTCTGTCCACGAGGCCGAACTCGCCGCAGACATGATGGACTACACCACCCGCATCCGCGGCCTAGTCCAAGCGGTGGCCACGGGGATGGCAACGTACACGGGCGTCATCGATTGGCAGACTGGCGACGGCGACGGCGGCCTGTTCAAGGGCATCCTCGCCCGCTACCTGGCGGACGTAGCGGTGCGCCTGCCGGGCGATTCACCGGCCAACCGCGCAACCAAGAAGCTGGCCGCTCGCCTCGTGACGGCCTCGGCGGAATCCGTGTGGGAACACCGCCTGGAGGTGGATGGCTTGCCCATCTTCGGTTCCGACTGGACCGCGGACGCCAAGCTGCCCCATAACTACGGTTTTGGGCCCTCTTCGCTGAGCCAGAAGATGGGAATTATCCGCGTGGCTGAGCGCGATTTGTCCGTTCAGTTGTCCGGTTGGATGTTGTTGGAGGCCTGCACCCGGATTGTGAAGTACAAGTCAGAATCCAAGAAATAGCAGCGTTTCCCCTGCTAGGCGGAGGATTTCCGCCCGTGCGAAGCGGTGTTTAAGTGAGGTCACATCACATCTCGCGGCGGAAAACCACAACAACAGGCATACTTGGATGTTGGAACGTGTTGTTTCGCTGGACGTGGGACGGCACGGCTTACTGCACAGCAACTCCAAAGGATGGAATTTCATGCCTATTGCAACCCCTGAGGTTTATAACCAGATGCTGGATACCGCCAAGAAGGGCGGCTTCGCATTCCCGGCAATTAACTGCACCTCCTCCGAAACCATCAACGCCGCTCTCCGCGGCTTCGCCGAGGCTGAGTCCGACGGCATCATCCAGTTCTCCACCGGCGGCGCCGAGTTCGGTTCCGGCCTGTCCGTGAAGAACAAGGTTGCCGGCGCCAAGGCACTGGCCGCCTTCGCCCACGAGGCTGCTCAGCACTACGGCATTAACGTTGCGCTGCACACTGACCACTGCCAGAAGGAAGTTCTGGATGAGTACGTGCGCCCGCTGATTGCCTTCTCCCAGGAGCGCGTTGACCGCGGCGAGCTTCCGCTCTTCCAGTCCCACATGTGGGATGGCTCCGCTATCCCGATCGATGAGAACCTCGTGATCGCCCAGGAGCTCCTCGAGAAGGCCCACAACGCCAACATCATCCTCGAGGTCGAGATCGGCGTTGTCGGCGGCGAAGAGGACGGCGTTGAGGCTAAGGCCGGCGCTAACCTCTACACCTCCCCGGAGGACTTTGAGAAGACCGTCGATGCCCTCGGCACCGGTGAGAAGGGCCGCTACCTGCTGGCCGCTACCTTCGGAAACGTCCACGGCGTGTACAAGCCGGGCAACGTGAAGCTGCGCCCGGAGGTCCTCGACGAGGGCCAGAAGGTTGCTGTGAAGAAGCTCGGCCTGGCTGAAGGCTCCCAGCCCTTCGACTTCGTCTTCCACGGTGGCTCCGGCTCCGAGAAGGAGAAGATCGAGGAGGCACTGCGCTACGGCGTCATCAAGATGAACGTTGACACCGATACCCAGTACGCCTTCACCAACCCAGTCGCTCGCCACATGTTCGCTAATTACGATGGCGTCTTCAAGATCGACGGCGAGGTTGGCAACAAGAAGGTCTACGACCCGCGCTCCTACCTCAAGAAGGCTGAGCAGGGCATGGCTGACCGCGTGGTTGAGGCCTGCCAGGACCTGCACTCCGTGGGCAAGACCGTTTCCAAGTAAACCCACACCAACCGGATGCCGGCGCTGAGCACCCACCGGTGCTAAGCGGCGTCGCGCCATCCCAACAAGCCACCCCTCAATCTCGTGGGGTGGCTTTGTTCGTCCAATCCCGGCGCCAGAACGCGTAAAATACCGGAGTCATGGAAGCGCAAGAGTCATCGTCGAGTTCGTCAAGTACCGTCAAGCGCGTTCGCAAAACTACCCGCGAGCAGCTGCGGTTGGTGGATAAGTCCCTCAAGGCGCGCCTCACACGCATCCGCAACCGGCTCGTGTTCATGCTTCAGTGCACGATAGGCGCGGGTTTGGCCTTCTATGTTGCGCACGATTTCTTCGGCCATGCGCAGCCTTTCTTTGCCCCGATGGCCGTCATCATCATCCTCGGACTATCGGGCAGGGACCGGCTCAAGCGCGCCGTGGACATGGCCCTCGGCGGTGTTGTAGGAGTCTTGGTGGGCACGCTGCTTGTCGACACCCTCGGGACCGGACCCATCCACATGACCATCATCATCGGGTTGGCCCTGATTATCGGTTCTTTCTTCACTAGTTCGCAGCTGGTGAGCAATCAAATCGTCATTGCCGCCATCCTCATCGCCACCATTCTTCCCCCGGAAGAAATGGGCGGCATCTCCCGTGCCATTGACGCCATTATCGGCGCGGTCATTGGCCTCACGATGATCGTGCTGATTCCTTCCTCGCCCTTGCGCGCGGGGCGCTCGGAAGTCTCGAAGGTCCTGGGCATTACCTCCTTGGTCCTCTCCGACGTGGCCAAGGGGCTGGAAGAAAACGATCCTGAGACCATCACGGAAGCACGCGACGCGGTGCGCGGCACGCAGGATGACATCAACAACATGCTCAACGCCACCAAGGGCGGTGCGGAAACCGCACGCCTGTCACCGTTCCTGTGGAGCTCACAGCGCACGGTTCGCTCCTTGGAACGCATCCTCACGCCTGTTGACAACGTGGTCCGCGGCACCCGCGTGCTTTCGCGTCGGGCGCTTGTACTCGCCGAAGACGGCGACCAAGCCACCCCCGAGCAGGTCGAGATCATCGACGAACTCGCTGAAATCACGATGGAGCTATCCGATCTCTACACCCACCAAACAGCGCGCGAGCGCCGCGTGGATGAGGCGCAAGCCATTCCGGAGATCGTCAACCGCCTGCGCCAGCTGGGTGCGCGCTGCTCGATGGACGTTGCCGGCGAGGAGGCAGTCCTCTCCGCTTATGCCGTGCTCGCCCAGACGCGCTCCATCATCGTGGACCTTCTCATGGTGTGTGGCATGTCGCGGGAGTCGGCCGTGGCACAACTCGTGCCCACCTCCAAGCACCCGGCCTACCCGCCGGAGGTCTGGGAGGAAAACTAAGGCTGGTCTAGGGCAGCTGATACAGGCTAGGGCCGCACGATCTGCAGGTCCCGCAGGTGGCGGTAGAACGTCACGCGCTTGACCGGCCGCTTAGCGCGGACTCCATCGACGCTGACGCTGAGCGACGGCCCTCCTGCCTGCACCGCCCGGCCCTGCACGACGCTGGCCGGGTCGAGTTGTCCAGGCTGTGCAGGCTTGCGCAGGCGGACGAACAGCCCACGGCGCGGTGCAGCCTCCGCCTCAAAGCTCGTCACTGCCTTCGCCGCCACGATGCCCGGCGCATCCGTCATTGGTACGAGCTTTGCCCCGAAGACATCCTTCTCACGATCTGCGCGCAGCAGCACGGCATCGTCGACGATGATCTCCCCCGTGATCTCCTCATTCGACCATTCCGCAATCGTTGCCGAACCCGCCACGGCGAGGCCCGCGTCATTACGGATGAGCGGCACCGGCTTGACGGGCGCGGTCATGGCAAAGGAGAGTGCTTCCTCCATTACTGCTCCCTGGTTGCCGGGCCCCTGGCGCTCCTGACCCGCTCCGCTCGATTTCAGGCCCCAATTCATCGCCGCTGTGGAATGCTCCCCGGTGGGGACATACCCCACCTCGGCCCACAGGTAATCCGCCCGCATCATGCGGGTCAACACCGCGCTGAGTGCGGCGTCGCTGCCAATAACCACGATGCGCAAAGGCTCGCGCAAGTACTGCTTTTGGGGTGCTGGGCCCGGCTCGCCGAGGTGACTCACGTCCGGTTGCGCGGCAATCTTATCCAGCGATGGAGTGGGGTCCTCCGGAAGGATGTCCCTGGCCAGCGCATCAATAGCCTTCAGCTCCTGCCGGCTGGGGACCGAGGCGACGCGGAAGTGCTCAACGCGGATTCCGCTCTGTTGAGCCTCAGCGAGGGCATCGGTATGGGCCTCAGTGAGATGGCCGCCGCAGTCTACAAGCGCACAGATCATACAAGAAGCATAGAAGCGTGAGAAGAGGTTCGCGAAAAAGGAGCGCCAGCGCCGCTCAACCAACGGCGCTTCCAGAAACTAAGTAGTGCACGTCACATCTGCTAGGTAGGCTCCATTACAACGCTTAACTCCAAAGCAACTCTCAACTTCTTAACACTTAACTTTTTCTTTGTCTGATAGCTGGAGGTATTCACCGTGTCCACCCGTATGGCAACCCTTGCGCTTGTATCCGCCGCTGGACTGTTGGTGAGTTCGTGCAGTTTCGGCGGGGGTTCACAGACGGAAGCCGAGGAACCCGCCTTCACCGAGGCCGCCGCCGCGTCCGTGACTAGTTCTACGAAGGCCAGCGCGACGACATCGTCGACACCGAGCAGCACTTCCTCCTCCAGCACGCACCCTAACTGCGAAGAAAAGAAGGAGCTCGAGGACACCGACCTTGGCAAGGTCCTTGATAACAAGGAAGCCTACGTGAAAGGCTCCACCGAGAAATTTGAGGACCTCACCATCGGCGAAGACGAGTATGACCCCTGCAAGTTCCTCAGCTACGTGGTGTTGGAGGGCAAGTTCGATGGCGAACCCGTGAAGGTTCCCGTCTTCTTCGTCAACGGCAGGGTCTACGACGAGAATGCCCTGTACATCACGTCCTCCTCATTTGAGGTCACTGAGGATGGAGAGGGTTACACCTATGAGTCCAAGACTGAAGGAGACATTGTCGGCGTCGAAGGAAAGGTGTACAAGCGCCCAGGCACTGAGGCACCTTCGATGGAGAACTCCTTTGACGGTGTGAACTCGGACATATTCTTCATTGACGTAAAGTCAGAGCCCACCGACTCCGCGGACCTGGCCAAGGATGAAGAAGACCTCCGCGGTGAAACGCTGTTCGATATTTCCGCCGACGGTTGGAACTTGGTGTGCGGTATCGATGCGAATGAAAAATCCATTGACTGCGCACACGGCGGTGGCGGAGCCTGGGTTATCAAGAGCGATAAGACCAACCTGCCGGAAGATATGGAATTCGATGTGGTGAGCCTCCTACCGCTGGAGGGTGAAACCAGGTACAGCCAGGGTGGTGTCGACAACCTCCCAACTGACGGCAAGAAGATCGATAGCAACGGTCTCTACCGAATCGGCATCGATGACATTGAAGCTCAAATCGCTGTCGTTGACGATGGGATCATTATCAGCACCCCAAACAATTCGAGGCTGATGTTCACCAATGACACCATCTTCATCGAAGAGAAAGACAAGGGCGACGGTGCCAACTCAAACACCGAAATCGCGTAGTTGGACTTGAACGAGGTTCGGGACGAACCTCTCCACGAAGGTGCCGGCGCATCAATTCCTGACGAGCTTGTCACAAACTCACCGCTGCACCGCTGCGGCGGGTAAAGTAGGTGCGTATTTGACTTCAATAAATAGGAAGTGACATCAAACATGGCAGCGATCGTCATCGTCGGCGCCCAGTGGGGCGATGAAGGCAAGGGCAAGGCTACCGACATCCTCGGCGGCAAAGTCGATTACGTAGTTAAGCCCAACGGCGGTAACAATGCCGGCCACACCGTCGTGGTCGGCGGCGAGAAGTACGAGCTGAAGCTCCTTCCCGCCGGTATTCTCTCTGAAAACGCCACCCCAGTCCTGGGCAACGGCGTGGTGATTAACCTGGAGGCCCTCTTCGATGAGATTGATGGCCTCGAAGCCCGCGGCGCTAACGCTTCGCGCCTGAAGATTTCCGCCAATGCGCACCTCGTGGCGCCCTACCACCAGACGCTTGACCGCGTGCAGGAGCGCTTCCTGGGCAAGCGCGCCATCGGCACCACCGGCCGCGGTATCGGCCCGGCTTATGCCGACAAGGTCGCCCGCATCGGTATCCGCGTGCAGGACATCTTCGATGAGTCCATCCTGCGCCAGAAGGTCGAGTCCGCCTTGGACATTAAGAACCAGATGCTGGTGAAGATGTACAACCGCAAGGCCATCGAGCCGGAGCAGGTTGTGGAGTACTTCCTGAGCTACCGCGAGCGCCTGCGCCCGATGGTTATTGAGGCCGAGCTGGAGCTGAACCAGGCGCTGGATGAGAGCAAGCACGTCCTCATGGAAGGCGGCCAGGCCACCATGCTGGACGTTGACCACGGCACCTACCCGTTCGTGACCTCCTCGAACCCGACTGCCGGTGGCGCTGCTGTGGGCTCCGGCATTGGTCCGACGCGCATTACTACCTCCCTGGGCATCATCAAGGCCTACACCACCCGCGTCGGTGCGGGTCCGTTCCCCACGGAGCTTTTCGATAAGTGGGGCGAGTATCTGCAGACCACCGGCGGCGAGATTGGCGTCAACACCGGCCGCAAGCGCCGCTGCGGCTGGTACGACTCTGTGATCGCCCGCTACGCCACGCGCGTCAACGGCTTCACGGATTACTTCCTGACCAAGCTGGATGTGCTCACCGGTATCGGTGAGATTCCCATCTGCGTGGCCTACGACGTCGACGGCAAGCGCTACGACGAGATGCCGCTGACCCAGTCTGAGTTCCACCACGCTGAGCCTATCTTTGAGACCATGCCGGCCTGGGATGAGGACATCACCAACTGCAAGACTTTTGAGGATCTCCCGCAGAAGGCTCAGGACTACGTCCTGCGCCTAGAGGAGCTCTCCGGCTGCCGCATCTCCTACATCGGTGTCGGCCCCGGCCGCGACCAGACCATCGTGCGCCACGACGTCATGCAAGACCAGTAAGGCGCCAAAGAGTCCAAGCCGCACAACCTCAGGCACCGCCTAACGGCGGCGGTGTCACAAAGCAACCGCCCTGCTTCTCCTGCAGCATCGTGCACACAACCACCTGCACGCACCACGCACAGGGAAGCGGGGCGGTTTGTGTTTCTATGGCTACATTTGTGCGCTCAATACACCCTGCTTGGCGACGCCTCCCACACCTCCACCCGTCACTATGCTGTATAAAACACCCCCGTTAGGAGTATATTCCTGGGGAAAATGTTACGGATGTGACGACGTGAGCTATTTAACAATCGCAACCGCGTGTCGCAATCGCGGCGAAAAGAGCAGGTCAAACATGTGCTTCGTGTTGTTAGCGGCAAAAAGTTTGCATTCATGAAATTTTCAGGATTCCGTACGGTTCCTTTAATTCGTGCACGGAGTTAACATTAGAGACGAGTTTGTTCATAGACCCTTGGAAACCTCTGACCTTCTTCCAAGGTGACAGATGTGAGCTGCTCTCGGTTGCGTAAGCCGGTATCACCCCTTGCGCGGTCACGTATCCCTAGCGTGATCAGTTCTTTCAAGTCTTAAGGAAAGGGCTTCTTGATATGAACAAGAAGGAAATTAAGCGTACAGCTGTACGCCGTCGCGGCACTACTATTGCTGCCGCGGCGCTCTCTATTGCTATGGTGGGCCCCTTCGTCCACTCGGTAACCCCGAACTTCCCAGTGGCCGCGGTCGCTGGCACCCCGGCTGAGGCTGGCCAGTCGAACACCGCCGGTAATGGCGTCAAGTACCCAGGCAAGAATGCCGATGGTGTTTACCAGTCTGTGGTAGATGAGCAGCGGTACGAGTTTAGCGACCAGCCGATTAAGGTTGAGGGTGCCATCGAGTCTGGTGCTGAGCAAGGCACCAACGAATCTATCGAGGGCTACGTCATTCACCAGCGCGATGGTGACCTTTCGGTGAACCCGGGTACCCGTGATCCATGGAAGCCGATCCCGATGGCAGGCGTGCGCGTTTACGCTCAGTGGACTGAAAAGGGCGGCGTCACCTCGCCGGTGTACACCACCACCACGCGTGAAGATGGTTACTACACCATCAATATGAAGCCTTTCAACAATGCGAAGGGCGAGGTCGTCAAGTTTGACGCAGACCCGAATGGTCCGCAGTACGAGAAGATTCGTGTGTGGGTGGATAACCCGGATACGGATAACTTCACGCAGCTGTATGGCTACAACTTCGGCCACATGGGTCCGAATGCGGCTACGTACGACACCCCGGGTGGCATGGGCTGGCTCGTTGGCCCGGACCGCGTGACCAACGTTCGTTTCGCATTTGGTGAGAAGACCCGCCATGACGTGATGCACCGTGACAAGGCTGATCAGAACCCGGTGGTTGGCAATGGTCCTGGCCAGATCAAGGGCAACCTGTTCTGGCACCTGTACAATACGCAGGGCGCGTTCACTCCGAGCCTGATGAACAAGATGAACGGTGCCGATGTGCCGGCAACGGGCGTGAAGGTTTACGGTTCCTACCTGTCTGACTACGCAGTTAACGAGATCAAGACGAAGGCTGCTAAGGATCTTGGCTTCGACGAGATCCGCGGGCGTGGTTGGACCAACCGCAACGAGACTGCGCTGCAGAACTGGATCAAGCGCAAGATGGCGGAAGAGGGCAAGGACAAGTGGATTGCCGAGACCTCTGAAGCCACTGTCGACAGCAAGGGCGACTACACGCTGCAGTTCAAGGGCACCTTTGGGCGAAATACCGGGACAACCAACAACGTCGACCGTGGCTACGACGACGGCGCGCTCATCTACACCGACCTGGCGCGTGATAACGGTGCTGAGGTGACCTTCCCTGACGGTTCGAAGCACAATGCTTATAACCTGTTTGGCCAGGTTGCGCCTGCTGCAGACGTCGGTAGCTGGGAGAGGTCCGTTACTGGTCGTGGCATCAAGAACATTCCGAAGCACGTGAACTGGGACTGGCTGTTCTTCTCTACGGAGGAGACTGAGGGGCTTGGTCAGTTCACGCCGTTCTACAACAACTCCTTCCTGCCGCGTGACCAGTACGTGTTCAACGGTGAGGGCAAGTGGGCTGGTGGCATTGTCTACGGCGCTGGCGAGCATTACCTGCTGGAGAACCGCAACGTTATCTACTCGGACTACGTGGTCTTCGATGTGCTCAAGTACGATACCCGCCAGAACCCAGCGAAGCCGGGTGCGAAGGTTGATACCAAGACGGCGGGTCTGCCGATCCAGTGGGTTGACGGTCTGCAGTACCAGATCGAGTGGATTAACCAGGAGACTGGCGAGGTCGTTCACACCTGTGCTCCGGAAGACCCTAAGGCTAACGGCATTATCGATTCGTGCCAGTTCGACACCACGGGTGTTAAGTCCACTACGACGTTCACGGCGTACCTGTACCCAGTCAACAAGAAGACCAAGGAGCGCGGTCAGGCGATTGCAGCAGACTCGTTCACGGTTCTGGTTGGTTGGCAGCCACACTACGAGGAGACTCCGGCTAAGCCTGGTGAACCAACCAAGTCCAAGGCTCCGACTTTCGACAATACGGCGACCGATGACGTCGAGAAGCTTAGCGCTGAGGAGCTGAAGGCTCAGGACGAGAAGAAGGCGCCGACGAAGTTCGCGCTGCCTGAGACCTTCAAGGCTCCAGAGGGTTACACCGTCACCGTTGATGAGAAGACCGGTGAGGTTTCCGTAACCTTCCCGGCTGATGCAGCCAACAAGGACAGCATCGAGGTTCCGGTCCAGGTCACCTACCAGGACGGCACGACCGCAACCGGTACCGCTCCTTTCGTCGTTGAATCCACCGATCGTGATTCCGACCAGTACACTCCTGAGTATGAGAACGGC
>NZ_KV821888.1:0-1183 GCF_001815785.1 Corynebacterium sp. HMSC056F09 | reverse complement strand
CGTATCCGCGGTGGTTAGTATCAGTGCTTTATCATGGGCGCGGATATACGGGTACCAGAATATCAACTGGTTGTCCATCGACTACGCCTGTCGGCCTCGCCTTAGGTCCCGACTCACCCTGGGAAGACGAACTTGACCCAGGAACCCTTAGTCATCCGGCGGGAAGGATTCTCACCTTCCAATTCGTTACTCATGCCTGCATTCTCACTCGCACACACTCCACGCCTCCTTACGGTAACGCTTCAACACATGCACGACGCTCCCCTACCCAAACAAAAAATGTTTGCCGCGGCTTCGGCGGTGTGCTTGAGCCCCACTACATTGTCGGCGCAGGACCACTCGACCAGTGAGCTATTACGCACTCTTTCAAGGATGGCTGCTTCTAAGCCAACCTCCTGGCTGTCTTCGCGATCCCACATCCTTTTCCACTTAGCACACCCTTAGGGGCCTTAACCGGCGATCTGGGCTGTTTCCCTCTCGACTATGAAGCTTATCCCCCACAGTCTCACTGCCGCACAACACAATTGATGGCATTCGGAGTTTGGCTGACATTGCTAAGATTGTAGTCCCGCTCAACCAACCAGTAGCTCTACCTCCACCAAGCTAATGCGACGCTGCACCTAAATGCATTTCGGGGAGAACCAGCTATCACGGAGTTTGATTGGCCTTTCACCCCTACCCACAACTCATCCCCGCAGTTTTCAACCTACGTGGGTTCGCGCCTCCACAGCATCTTACTACTGCTTCACACTGGCCATGGGTAGATCACCCCGCTTCGGGTCCAGGACATGCCACTCAACACCCCATTAGGATTCGGTTTCCCTACGGCTACCCCACACGGGTTAACCTCGCGACATGCCGCTGACTCGCAGGCTCATTCTTCAAAAGGCACGCCATCACACAATAAAAAGTGCTCTGACGGATTGTAAGCACATGGTTTCAGGAACTATTTCACTCCCCTCCCGGGGTACTTTTCACCATTCCCTCACGGTACTAATACACTATCGGTCACACTGAGTATTTAGGCTTACCGGGTGGTCCCGGCAGATTCACAGCAGATTCCACGAGCCCGCTGCTACTCGGGCAACCCAACAACTAATGCATCGAAGCCTTCAACTACGGGACTATCACCCTCTACGGTAGGCGTTTCCACACCACTTCACCTAACAACAACACACAAGCA
>NZ_KV821887.1:0-217 GCF_001815785.1 Corynebacterium sp. HMSC056F09 | reverse complement strand
CCTGGGGATTTGTTGTTTGTTGGGGGTGTGCGTATATTTATCGAAGTCGCCGCGAGGTAGCCGGGAGGTTAACTGGTGGTAGATGTTCGGGCAATGGTTGTTCGGCGGGTTTGACTTTGGTTGAGCTTGTTGGGTAAGGTTGTTCGGGCCGCCGCAAGGGGGTTAACGTTTGGTTAATTTTTGTTGTGGTGTGCGGATGATGTTTGAGAACTCAATA
>NZ_KV821886.1:0-44341 GCF_001815785.1 Corynebacterium sp. HMSC056F09 | reverse complement strand
CCGCTACGCACCCCGAAACCGGAAGAGCCGCTTTATGGCTTACTGCTTGATGGCAGAAACCTCGAGCTCAATCTTGATGTACTCGGAGACCAGTACGCCGCCGGTCTTCAGCGGGGCGTTGAAGTCAATGCCGAAGTCGGTGCGGTTAATAGAGGTCTTAGCCTCGAAGCCCAAGCGGGTGTTGCCGAAGGGATCCTCGGCCACGCCGGTCTCTTCGACCTTGAAATCAACGGACTTGGTGGTGCCCTTGATGGTGAGATCACCGGTGACGGTGCCCTCGCCCTCCTCGTTAACGTCGAACTTGGTCGCAGTGAAGGTCATCTCCGGGAACTTCTCAACATCGAAGAAGTCCTCATTCTTCACGTGTGCATCGCGGTCAGCGTTCTTGGTATCGATTGACGCCGTCTTCACCGTGGCGGTGGCTGCGGAGTCAGTAATGTTCTCCCCTACCTTCAGGGTGCCCTCGAACTCGTTGAAATTGCCGCGCACCTTGGTGATCATGGCGTGGCGGGCAACAAAGCCGATGGTGGTGTGTGCCGGGTCCAGTGCGTACGTTCCTGCAGTGATAGTCATGGGGTTCCTCAGTTCTCTAGGTTGTTGACGTGACAACAATAATTATACGCTCCTTCACTCAGCTGTCAAGGGAAGAAATCGCAAGAACACTAAAGCCCCAGACCTGCTACCCGAAACCTGCAGGTGGGCGTCGTCAAGCGCGTGGCGCGTCTGAGTCAGCGAGCAGGGAGTTGCGGGATCGAGGTCTGGGGGAATGCGTGAGGTGGTGTGTTAGTTGGTGGGGATGCCCACCAGGGTGGCCTCCTCCAGCGTGACGGAACCGGACTTGGGCATGTCAGTGAAGAGGATGAGGGCGCCGTCGAAAGCCGCCGGCTTCTTCTTCAGCTCGATGTCCTGGCGCGCGCTGGTCAGGGTGCCGTGCGCGAGTTCGGTGAGCGTGCCGGATTCCGGATCCGTGGGATCGAAATCCTTGGTATCCACCCCGTAGACCACGTACTTCGCACCGATGGAATCCTCCTGCTTTAGCGGTAGCACGTGCAGCTGCGTGGGCTTGTCAATGCTGAGCAGAAGTCCGGATTCTGCTTCCTTCGTGGTCCACTCGCCGGTGACTTCCTTGCCCTCCGGAACGGACGTGCTCTTGACGCCCTTGAACAGGACCGGCGGGACGTTGGGGAACGTGGCCTCCGTCGAGGCTTCGCTCTTGGTCACCACCGGGGAAGTCTTCTCGTTACCCACCTGGGAGAGGATCCAGACGCTCAGCGCGGCCATCGCCACGACGAAGAGGGTGGCAAGAACGCCCAGCACGATGGTGCCGGAGCCTGAGTAGCCGCGGCCGCCGAAGCCCGGTGCGGGGCTCGGGTCCTCCTTGCGCGGGGTTTCCTCCACTGGAACCTGGAGGGTTTCCTCGCCCTCTTCGCCATCGCCGGCGAAGGCCGCCAGGCGGTGAGCGATGTCCTCGAGATCGGAGTCCTCGCCCTCTTCGGCATCGGCAGCAATCTCCTGCAGCACCTCCGGGGTGGGCTTGGTGGACTCCACGAGGAGCGAGATGGCGGAGGCCAGCGCCGAGCGGTCCGTCTCCTCATCGTTGCTGTGCAGTACCGCGGGGAAGGCCAGCGTGGCAACGCCCTCGGTGGAAATGCGGATGCGGTTGCGGTTCTCAATACCCAGCACGAGGTTCGCCGCGTGGGCGGCGGCCGTGGTGCGCACCAGCGGTACCAAGGCGTGGGCCACGGCGCGCGGATCGAGGTCCTTGTCTTCCGACACCGTCTTCAACGAGGTGCCCTCGACCCAGTCCGCCACGACGAGGCAGCCCTGGCGGTAGGACAGGATATCGATGTTCTCCGCCACGGCATCCAGCTCCATTTCCGCCAGGCGGCGCGTGGCGCGGGAGACCTCTGCGGAGCGGCGGGCGGCCACGGCCGGGGTGGCCGGAGCCATGGGTGCCTCGCCCGTGGTGTCCACGAAGGTCAGCGATACCAGGCGTCCGGTGGCCTGCTCGCGGGCCTTCCAGAAGCGGGTACCCGCGGCAGAGCCGTAGTCCTTGAGGAGACGGAAGCGGCCATCGGAGACCGGGGCGCCCGGCACCAGGCGTGGACCGCGGACGATACCGGCGGACATCGGCGGTGGTACCGGCGAGGAGTTGAAGGCATCCACGCTGAAGATGGGCTGGAACTCCAGCTGCTCCGGGGCTTCGACCTCGATGGCCTCGGCATGCTCGATCTTGATGATGCGGGACATGCCCGGAATGCGCTGCAGCTGGCGGCCCAGGTTGATGACCTCCGGAAGACTGGAGCGCGAGAGTACGATGCCGGTCACGATCACGAAGACCAGGCCTACAACGGCGAGCTTGAGCAGGTACACAAACGGCGGCACCTGTGCCGGGAGGACGAGGTTGATGCCGTAGTTGATGGCGTAGGAAACGACCAGACCCACGATTGAGGCCAGCACTGACCAGATAGTCGTCGCGATGACCGCGCGGCCACCCAGGCTGCCCAGCTTGCGCTTGAGCAGGAAGCCACCGATGACCGCGCCAGCCACGAAGCCGAAGCCGTTGGCCGTACCGAGCAGGATGACCACGCGCTCCGGGGAGTCCGCCACGTGCGGGGCCAGCAGGGAGAGCACCACCTTGGTCAGCGTGATGCCGGCGATGATGAAGGTGGGGGTCCACGCTTCCTCACGCGCGTAGAACACGCGCAGGTGTAGCAGCACCAAGGCATAGGGGATCAGGGTAAAAGCGGAGAAGCTCAGCGTGAGGCCGAGCAGCTCGGCCGCGTCGGCGTCGAAGGCGCCGTACTGGAAGAGGCCGCGGGCAATCGGGATGCCGAAGCCCGTCATGAAGATGACGATCGGAATCAGGGCGATAAACGTCAGCTTCGTGCCCAGCGTGAGATCCCGAACCACGGCCTTGACGTCACCGTCCGCGGCGTTGCGGGACAGGCGCGGCATAATCGCGGTCAGCAGGGTGACACCAATGACGCCGTAGGGCACCTGCAGAAGCAGCCAGGCCTGTTGGTAGGTAAAGGGCGCGCCTTTATCGGCATGCGCCGCCACGCGGGAGGTGATGACGTAACCCAGCTGGGAAATCGCCACATAGGCCACGATGGCCAACGCCATCCCACCGAACTGTTTGAGCCGGTCATCCAAGCCCCAGAGCGGCTTGAGGTTAATGCCCGCCTTCTTGAGGTAGGGGAAGAGAATGAGGCACTGCACCACGACGCCCGCCGTGGTACCAAGCGCCAAGAGCAGCACGTGCCCGTCCGTGATCGGCGAGGGCGCATTGGGATGTAGGCTGCCCGGCACCAGCTGATAGGCCACGAGCACCGAGATCGAGATGATGTTATTGACCACCGGCGCCCACGCACCCGGCCCGAAGATGTTCTTGGTGTTGAGCACCGCTTGGAAGAGCGCGAAGAGTCCGTAGAAGAAGATCTGCGGCAGCAGCAAATAGGCAAAGGAGGTGGCCTGCACGGCGTTGACCTTGCCGTCCTCCGGCAACATCATGCGCGTGAGCTGCGGGGCAAAGATGCAGGAGAGCACCGTGATCGTCGCCAGCAGGGAGAAGGCCAGCGTGAAGAGGCGGCGGACGAAGGCCTCGCCGCGGTCGGAGTCTTCCTTCTCCGCGCGCACGAGCACGGGCACGACGAGCGAGGTGAGCACCGCGCCCAGCACGATCTCCGTGATGAGGTTGGGCAGCTGGTTCGCCGTGGTGAAAGCAGAAGAAATGGCCGGGCCCAGCGAAGAGCCAATGAGCACGTTGCGGATGAATCCCGTGATGCGGGAGATCATCGTCGCGATGGCCATCGAGCCGGTGGCGCGCACAACGGCGCGGTCGGAGTTCTCTTCGCCGGAGGACTCACTCGGGGCCGAGGCAGACTTGCCCTTCAGTCCCGAACGGTCCTCGAGTTCGTCGTCGACAGCAACGACGCCACTCGGCGCGCGCTTTTCCGGGACCGGTGCCGGCGGCGAGGGCGTGACAATGCGTCGACGGGCACCAGACATAGGTTCATGTGTCATAGAGAAAAACTATCCGTGAGACTTCTTTTTCTTCCGCTTACCTAGCCGGAACAGGGCGGCAAGGACGAGGGCGAGCGCGGCGATTGCGCCGACTCCATAGACGCTAACGATACCGGCACGCGTCTGCACCGTGATGTCGATTGGATCCGAAATGAGGTGCTCAGATGGTGTTGCTAGCCACAGGCGCAGCGACATCTGGTCAACGTCGCTCGGCAGGTCAGCGGTCATGGACACGGTAATGGATCCCTTGGCCGGAATGTGAATCAAGTCCTGCGTGTTCAAGGTGGCGCCGTCCGGGGCATCGTAGGCCAGGTGGGCGTCGACAGGCAGCGGCAGGCCGTTCTCCGCCACGATGAGCAGCGGCGATGACTCTGAAACGCGAGTGTAGACGTTGCCCGGCGGGATGAGCGAGACGGAGGCGCGGAGCTCGCGCAGCATATTCGCGTTCTTCTCCAGTCGCGCGCGGCTCTGCTTCACCGAGGGCGTGAAACCGTGCAGGCTGGAGCGGTCGGTAGCGCTCAGCGCCGTAAGCAGATCGTGGCGCAGGGGCGCCGTGAAGCTATAGCGCGTCATGGCGATGCCTGGATCATTAACCATGATGGACATCAGCTCGTCGGTATAGCGCGCCTGCTGTGTCACCTGCGTGATCTCGGCGTCGTGAAAGGCCGCGGGATCCGGGTAGGGGCTGCCGGGGGTACCGCTGCCCTCCTCCACATCTAGCGCGGTGACGGGGCGCGGCTGGAGGCGCCCAGAATCGAGGAGCCTCTGCGCTGCTTCCATCACCGCGCGCGCGGCCGCAGGGTCTTGGTAGTTCGGCAACTTGGCTACGGTCTCCTCTTGCGCGGACGCCACGCTTATCGACGCCCCCGCCGTCAGCGCCCGCGCCTGCTCCGAATCCATGGAAAAGTCATAGCGCAGCTCCGGGTTGGAGTACCCGGTGGTCTGCGGTTTCGAGCCGGTTTGGGCTAAGAGTGCGCCTAGGGAAGCATCGAAGGTGGCGGCCTTGCCTGCCCATTCGGAGTTATCCGCTACCAGCAGCGGGACGGGCATTGCGTGCTCGCTTGTCCCGGAGGCCGGCGCGGTCAGATGCGTGCTGAGCGGGGCGCCGAGGATGCGCTCGATGGTGGCCGCGCCCTGCTCGACGGCCTCGTGGGTGAGCCACTCGTTTCCTACTTTGGCGACGGCGTCGGTATCCGCGTTGGCCCATGGCATGAGCATGCGGCAGTCCACCTTCTTGAGCTTCTCTAGCCACGCGGCGGCGTCTTGGGCACCCGCGCCCGGTTCACCGCGATCGGAATCGGACTGGGTGAACCAGGAGTCGCGCAGGCGGGTGGGGCGTTTGGCGATAGATGGGCGGGTCTCGTTGACGGTGTAGCCGGCGGACATGCGGTCGGCGGCGTCGACAAGCGCGGGGTCCAAGGCCACGCAGCCGGAGCCGTGCAGATCATGCTTCAGGTAGGCATCGAGCAGCTGATCGAGGCGCCCGCCCGGCGAGAGCTGCTCTGCCAGCTGCTCGCTTTCTAAGATGAGCTCCTCGCCGCCGGTATCACCTGGAACCACGTCCACTTGGGCGGTGATGGGATAGACCAGGGAAAAGGAATGCTCGCCCTCCTCTTCGGCATCCGGCTCGTCTCCTTGGAATTCCACAATCGTCCGCTCCTCCGCGAAACTGGCCGCTTGGCCGTCGCGGGTGCCGGTCAAGGTAAACAGGAGCGGGTACGCGCCGGGCTCCGTGATGGCCAGGGTCGAGTCCTCCCCCAGAGCGGTGGGCACCTTGACGGTGACGTCGCGGCTCTCCCCCGGTTGGAGCGTCCCTGCGCCGAGCGAGGCCCCATAATAGGGAAAGGATCCTGCGGCCAGCTCTTGGCGGGCCTGCGCCGTGGAGGTTACGGCAGTGCTGCGGCGGGAGGTGATCTGAAGATCATCAACGGCGCTCTCGGTTGGGTTGTGGATGCGCAGCTGCAGCTCCAGCGTCTCCCCTACCCGCGCCTCGCTCGCGCTGAGCAGGCTCAGCTCCAGCTCATCAGGTCCGCGGGAGCCGAGCCAGTAGTGGGAGTCGGTGATCCCAGTATCGAGGGTTTCCGCCTGGGCCACGGGGACGGTGCAGCCCACCGCCAAGGCCGCGATGGCCGCCGCTGCGCGCCAGCTCACCGCGGGGTCGCCTTTCCTTCGGCAGCTTCCTTTCGCGCGAGATCCGGAAGAAGGTCGTGGGCGATGCGCGCCAGCTTGCGCTCGTCGGCATAGGCCAGGTGCTCGATGAGCTCGGAGACCGGGATCCAGGACACCTCCGTGACCTCCGGGTCCTCGTCGTTCATGATGCCATCGACAAAACGCAGCAGGTGATGGTGCACGGTCTTGTGAATGCGCACGCCATCGGAGACGAACCAATAATCAATCATGCCCAGGTCCGCGAAGACCTCGCCGTGGATGCCGGTCTCCTCCCAGACCTCGCGCTCGGCGGTCAGCTCCTTGGCTTCGCCGTTTTCCACATGTCCCTTCGGCATGGACCACAGCAGGCGCCCGCGGCGGTCCAGCCTGCCGATGAGCGCCACATAGATCTGTGAGAGGTCTACGTTGCCGTCCTCGTCGACGGCCTCCGCCAATCCGGACACGACGAGTCCGCCCGCGGACGTCTCATCCCGCGTGGTCATGCGGTTGGTGGACGTGCGCTGGGGGCGTCCCGTGCGGTGGTTCCGGTGGCCCGCGCCCCGCCGGCGGCGGCGCTTGGACCCTGGCGTGTTCTTAGTCATCCCTGCTAATCGTAGTAGACTTCGATCCGTGAATTTTCAGGACACTCAGCTAATCGGCGTTCTCGCCCGCGCGGACGCCACCGTCGCCCGGCTCAGTGGCCTCTTAAGCGGCCTGGTGGAACGCTTTGCGCTTCACGACGCCCCCCTCTACCTCGTCGGCGGCTCCGTCCGCGACGCGCTGCTCGGCCGCCTGGGCAACGACCTCGACTTCACCACTCCGGCCCGGCCCGACGTGGTCTATTCCATTCTTGAGGAGTGGGCGGAGACGGTGTGGGATACCGGCATTGACTTCGGCACGGTCTCGGCGGCCTATAAGGGCCAGCAGATCGAGATCACTACGTTCCGCTCAGATAGCTATGACGGGCAGTCCCGCAACCCCGAGGTCATGTACGGCGATACCCTCGAGGGCGATCTCGTGCGCCGCGATTTCAAGGTCAACGCCATGGCCATCGAGCTGCGGCCCGACGGCACCCGCGAATTCCACGATCCGATGGGCGGTCTCGAGGACTTGGCGAATCGCATCCTCGATACCCCAGATGCGCCGGAGATTTCCTTCCACGATGATCCTCTCCGCATGCTCCGTGCTGCGCGTTTTGCGGCGCAGTTGGAGTTTGACGTCGCCCAGCGCGTGCGCGATGCCATGACCAACATGGCGGGCGAAATCCAACGCATCACCGTGGAGCGCGTGCAGGTGGAACTCAACAAGCTCATCTGCGGTGTCGCGCCATGGAAGGGCATTGACCTGCTCGTTGACTCCGGGATTGCTGATTATGTTTTTCCGGAGATCCCGGCTTTGCGCATGGCTCCCGACGAGCACGCGCAGCACAAGGACGTGTACGCGCACTCGCTGACCGTACTGCGCCAGGCCATGGAGCAGGAGGAAGACGGTCCCGATCTCATTCTTCGGTGGGCCGCCCTGCTCCATGACATAGGCAAGCCGGATACCCGCGACACCACCGACGGCAAGGTGAGCTTCCACCACCACGAGGTGGTGGGCGCGAAGCTCACCCGCAAGCGCCTGCGCAAGCTGAAGTTCCCCAAGGCCACGACCGAGGACATCGGCCAGTTGGTCTACCTGCACATGCGCTTTCATGGATTCGGGGATGGCCAGTGGACCGATTCCGCTGTGCGCCGCTACGTCACCGATGCCGGCGATCTCCTTCCGCGCCTGCACAAGCTCGTTCGCGCTGACTGCACCACCCGCAACGAACGCAAGGCCCGCCGCCTGCAGCGCACCTACGATCAGTTGGAGGAGCGCATCGCGGATATCGCCGCCAAGGAGGATCTTGCACGCGTGCGCCCGGATCTCGATGGCAACGAGATCATGGAGATCCTCGGCCTTGAGCCCGGCCCCGAAGTGGGCCAGGCCTGGTCTTACCTCAAGGAGCTCCGCCTCGAAGAGGGGCCCCTCGAGCGCGAGGTGGCTATTGCGAAGCTGCGCGAGTGGTGGAATTCTAGATAGGGATGTACGCAGACAGACTTTTCAACGCCCTCGAGCGCAACGATCCCGCCCCTGGCCAGCTCCTTGTGGCGGCGCCCGACACTCTCACGCCCCACTACAACCGTTCCGTCATTCTGATTACGGAGCAGCACGCCGGGCGTACGTATGGCGTGGATCTAACCAACCGCTCCGAGGTCGCCCTCTTCAACGTCATGCCGGAATGGGTACCCGTAGCGGCCAAGCCGCAGGCCCTCTATATCGGCGGCCCGCACAACCAGCAGGCGGCCATCGGTGTGGCGCTGACCCGCCAGGGCGTGGACATTGAGAAAGAGCCTTCGCTGAATCGCCTCGCCCCGCGCGTGGCGCTCGTCGATCTGCGCGTGAGCCCGGAGGACGTCGCCGATCTGGTGGAGGGTATGCGCTTCTTCGCTGGTTTCTTTGAGTGGGGCCCGGGCGAGCTGGATGAAGAAATTGACCGTGGCGAGTGGTACGTGGCCCCCGCCCTGCCCCAGGACGTGGTCTCCTCTGGCTCGACCGATACGTGGTCGGACGTGATGCGCCGCCAAGCCATGCCCTTGCCGCTGTTTGCGACCTTCCCGCGCTACATCGATGAAGATAATTAGAGCTCTTCGCCTCTCCCTGCGCTAACATCTCTGCCATGCGCGCGGAGATCATCAAGGCTATACGGACTTGCATGCCTATCGCCGTGGGGGTGGTGCCGCTGGGCCTCGCCTTCGGCGTGCTCATGGTTCAGACCGGCTTCGACTGGTGGTGGACCCCTATCTTTTCCATCGTTATTTACGCCGGCTCGATGGAATTCCTTGCTATTTCCATGGTGACCGGCGGCGTGACGCCCGCCGTGGCTGCGCTCACTGGTTTCATGGTCAATTTCCGCCACATTTTTTATGGATTGACCTTCCCGCGCGATCAGATTTCTAGTCCCCTCGGCCGCGCCTATTCCACCTACGCGCTTACCGACGAATCCTATGCCGTCCTCTCCGCCTTTCCCCGAGACTCTCGCCCAAGCGGCGCCTTCGTCTTCACGGTGCAGTTTTACTGCCAAGTGCTGTGGGTCGGTTCCGGCATCATTGGCGCGGTGGCCGGTCAGGCAATCCCGCCCTCTGTGAAGGGACTGGAGTTTGCCCTCGTCGCACTGTTCATCGTCCTTGCCATCGATTCCTTCCAGAACAACAAGGACTACTCGCTTCCGCTGTCTGCCGTGGTGCTCGGGATTCTCGCGGGCTTCTTGTTTCCTGGTCAGCTTCTTATGGTGGCGCTGAGTGCTTATTTCTTGCTCTTGGTGGTGCGTTACCTTTCTCCGCGTATCGACAACGCGCTGATTTTACGGAGGGAGGCGCCATGCCAGGCGGAGTAACCCTGGCCAGTATCTTCGCTGTGCTCATCCCCGTCGGGATTGTGACTGTCGTACTGCGTTGGCTTCCCTTCGCCTTCGTGAAGGCCCTGAAGGGAAGCCAGTTCATCAGCATGCTCGGGTTCACCATGCCGGTCGGCGTGATGGCAGTTCTGGTGGTCTATACCTTATTCGGCCAAGCTCGCGATACGGGAAGCATTGTTGCTCCCCTCGTAGCCGCCGCTGTGACCGCCGCGTTGCACCTGTGGCGCCGCAATTCCGGTCTTTCCATCTTCGGCGGGACTGCCTTCTATATGGTGCTGGTGAATCTCGTTCTGTAGCGTGGGTACGCTAAAAGTCGCCGAATAGCGCGATGGCCTCGGTCCACAGGGAGTGGAACTGGAAGGCGTCGATAAGCTCGGCGTCGATGTCGGGGAACGTGTCGTAGGTGTCAGGGTGCGGCACCACTTGCTGTGGGATGTTGGCGTCACCCACCGAGGCGGTCGGCGTTGCGGCGCCGACGATGGCGTCATTCGGCGCGAGGGCAATCATGCGCAACATGGAGCAAGCCTCGTTGCTGATTTCCTCGAGTTCCGCGATGTGGATGGCGGTGCCGACCTCCGGGACAGTCATGGTGGTGCGAACGTAAAGCTTTTTCATGTGGTCTCACTCTACCCGCGAATAGCGAGCCGCCATAGACGCGCAGATCATCAATTGCACCTGGTGGTAGATCATGAGCGGGAGGATAAGAAGCCCCAAAGACGTGCCACCAGAGGCGAAGATCACCGAGGCCATGGGCAGTCCCGTGGCCAAGGACTTTTTCGAACCGCAGAACTGGATGGCGATGGTGTCCTCTCGGTCGAAGCCCAGCTTTCTGCTCACCACTTTGGTCAGCCAGAGCATGAAGAAGACGAATGCAGTTGAGAACACAATCTGGAACAGAATCTGCCAGACGCTAATTGACGCCCATATCCCGTCCACCATTCCCTTCGAAAAGGCGGCATACACCACCATCGCGATAGAGCCGCGATCCACCACTTTGGTGGCTTTGCTGGCTGCGACTTTTCCTACCCACTTTCTTGTTAATTGCCCGAGCACGAAAGGCAGAAGCAGAAGCACGGAAATCTCGAGGAAGACGGAGCTATCGATGTGGATGCCGTCGCCGGCACCCATGAGCGCCATGACAAGTAGGGGCGTGAGAAAGACGCCGGCCAGATTCGATGCGGACGCGGAGACAATTGCGCCGGGAACGTTTCCGCGGGCGATGGAGGTAAAGGCTACCGATGATTGAACCGTTGATGGAACTAAGGTGAGGTAAAGAATGCCCAGGTATAGATCGGTTGGGATGAAAGCCGTGAGTGGACGGAGTGCGAGACCGATGATCGGATACACCACGAAGGTAAAGACCAAAATGGTCAGATGGAGCTTCCAATGCTTGATGCCGTTGATTGCCTCGCGCGTTGACAGTCGAGCTCCGTAGAGAAAGAAGAGGAGGGCAATCGCGATGTTCGTGAGGACGTCGAAGGTATCTGCAAAGCTGCCTCGCGCGGGAAGAACGATGGCGACCGCAACGGCGCAGAGGATGAGGACAATGAGGGGATCGAGTCTTTTGAGGCGCTCAAGCATATAACAGAGTGTAGACGCACCCCCACCGTTTCACGTGAAACATCGGTTTGAGCGAAGCGGCCCGAAGCTTCGACCGTGCGTTAGGCGGTGACGTTGCGTACCGTTCCCCCGTCATTCTCCACGCCGTACTCCGTGAGCGGTTTGGCGCTGGGACCGCCGGTCACTTCGCCGGTGCCGAGGTCAAAGCTGGAATAGTGGCTGGTGCAGGTGGCGGTCATGCCCTCGATTTTTGTAATGAGGGATCCCTGGTGCGGGCAGGTTTGGGAGTAAGCTTTGAACTCCCCTTCCGTGGGTTGAGCAAAGATCACTTTGTCCACGATGATGGCTGATCCAACGGGTATATCCGTCGCGGCTATTTCGGCGGTAGGTTCTTTGCCGCAGGCGGCGAGATAGGCACCAGCGAAGGTGGTGGCAGTACCGAGGAGGAAGAGGCGGCGGGAACACGTAGTCATGGTGCTTACTCTATCTGATCGGCGTGTTCCATAGTGTGAGGTATAGCGTTCTTAACTGAGTTTGCCATCCCACACAGGTAACTCTTCTTCCCTACTGCCGCTGAAATCGTAGGATCCGTACGATGTACCGACATCGCTATAGATGGTCCCTGGCGAAGCTACGTGTCGTCCGCCCCGTGAATCATTCGTGAAGGCATAGGTTGCCCCAGCGCCCAGAACGCTAATGCTGAGTGCGGCTGCGGCGATGATTCGGATTGCTCGGGTGTTAACGCTTTTCTTCATGCCATCCATAGTGCGCCGTAGGTTAAAGGTTGTCACGAGACGATGCCGGCTTCCCACGAAGTTGGCGTCGAGTTCCCAGTCATCTTTCAGACTGGGGTCTGCACACAAAGGGCCATTCCAATGGTGAGTATCGCCCACCATTGGAATGGCCTTTGGAATAATAATGTTAGTGACGAAACGCGAGCAATCAAGATGTCACTATAATAACGTCACTGTACGTTATTGATTGCTAGCGAGGATTGCTGTTATCGGCACGTTTTGCGGCAGCACGGGCCGCGGAGACGTCGACAGTCGGTGCCTCTCCCCCGCACCCACCGTCGCCACAGTTGCAGGATTCACCGCAACCCTCATCCTCTTTGTGGGCTTGATCCCAGAGATACGCCGCGCGGGCGCCCATATTGGAACCGACCGAGAGTGCGAGAATAGCTACAACGAACGTGAGTGCTGGGATCAACCACATCCAACCCTCGGCCCGCAGCGCGATGATTCCGCCAAACACTAAAGCGACGCCGGCGAGGAACCAGAACGGTCCTGCAACGGCGTGGGCATTATCCCAAGCTTCCTTAGTCTTGCGGATCTCCGCGAGGCGCAAACCGACGACGCTATTACCCGGGAGCTTCCGGAGCGAGGCTAGGCCGCCGACGACGACAAAGATGGCGGCCACGATGAGGAAGATGATTCCGACTACGAGCATGCCCATAGTCTATCCCGCCCCATAGTTAGGGAGAAAGTCAGTTCAATTTATTCGCACGCTGCTGTAATATACATTTCGTGTCGCTTGGTAGATATTAAAGACTTTATTATCGAGCGAACTGATCAGCGTGGTAGCAACCATAGAAAAGATTCAATCATGACATTTAAGAGTGTTCTCAACTCTTTGTTGTTCAAGATTATCGTCGCGATAGTCTTGGGCATCATCGTTAGCCAGTTTGCCCCGGAATGGTTTGGCAGAGCTTTCGCAACCTATAATGGCCTGTTTTCAAGCTTCCTCGGCTTCTTCATTCCAGTCCTTATCCTCGCTCTCGTGGCCCCGGCAATCGCAGGCCTTGGACGCGGCGCCGGTAAGTGGCTGGGTATTACCGCCGGAATTGCCTACGGCTCCACTATCGTGGCGGGGCTTATCGCATACGGCTTGACCCAGGTCCTCTACCCGACTTTGTTGAGCGGACAGGCCCTCAATACCGAGGTTTCTGATATCGATGCCGGAGCCCTAGAGCCGTACTTCACGGTTGAGATGCCAGCGCCTTTCGAAGTGATGACGGCGCTGCTGCTGTCGTTTTGTATCGGTGTAGCCATGACGACTGTGAAGTCGGATAATCTTTACGCAATTACGAAGGAATTTGAGAACGTCGTCATCAAGGTCATTTGGGGTTTCGTGATTCCTCTTCTGCCGATCTACATCTTCGGTATGTTCCTCTCCTTGGGTATGAACGGAAATATCGGTACCGTGTTGATTGCCTTCACCAAGGTGCTTCTCCTCGCGGTCGTGATGACCTTGGTCTACCTTGTCCTGCAGTACATTATTGCTGGCGCGATTGCGGCCAAGAATCCATTCGCTGCCCTGAAGAACATGGCCCCGGCTTACTTTACTGCGTTGGGTACGTCCTCCTCTGCGGCTACTATTCCGGTCACCCTCGACGCCGCGCTAAAGAATGGAATCTCCAAGCCGGTGGCGGGTTTTGTGGTTCCGCTCTGCGCGACGATTCACCTTTCCGGTTCGATGATCAAGCTCACCCTCTATGCTTTCGCGATCGTGTACATGGCGGATGGCATGGAGGCTGACCTCGGGAAGGCCCTTGGCTTCATCTTGCTGTTGGGCATCATGATGATCGCCGCTCCTGGCGTTCCGGGTGGCGCGGTGATGGTCGCGGTCGGACTTCTGCAAGCGAACATGGGCTTTGATGATTCGATGGTCGCATTGATGATTGCCGCCTACATCGCAATTGACTCCGTGGGTACCGCCGCAAACGTTACTGGCGACGGCGCCATCGCCATGATCGTCGATCGCTTCGCACGCGATAAGATTGAGGGCCTAGAGGCCGAGGCAGATGCCGAGGCTACTGACGAGGAGCTTAGCGAGGCCTAAGTTTCACGTGAAACCCTGAAGTTTCTACTCCCCCTTTCCCTGACATGATATCTGCGATGGATAGTTGGGTGAAGGGGGATTTTTCTTGCCCTAATACCGGAGAATGCGTGCAGTCATGTAGGGGCTAGTGGCTCCGATGCGTAGACCGTGGTTCTACCCATGGCAGTTTGGGGCCAAGCCCCAATTTCTTAAGGAAAGTCTTGCGCCTTAGATATAGAACAGGTATTCTATAAATGGGTGTGGGGGAACGAATTGTTCCGCAAGTTTAGGGGTGCAGCTAGCCATGGCAACCACAGCACAATCTTCTACGTCACTTCCCACCGCATACTTTTCCCACTCAAATCCGCGTGATCTTGAATGCATGTCGGGTCAGCTGATGCGCAGAATAGAGTATGAATTCTGGGCAAGCATCCAGCCACCATTAGACGAGGATTCTGATACCGCCTTCATGCGCATAGGACAGAAGACGGGAAAATCTCCGGCGCATGTGGCGCGCAACGTGATGGCTCTTATCCGTCTTGATGAAATGCCGAAGTTACGTGCGTTGCAGAAGGCCGACTTTTTACTGGACATGCAGATGCTCGTCGCTATCGATCAGGTGATGGCAAAGCTTGGCAATCCAACGGCGGCTGTAATAGCGGAAGTGGATGAGAAGCTATCCGCCTGGTTAACGCCGACCAAGCCGAATCAGGTCTTTCCCTCAGTTGAGAAGATACGGCGCAAGGTGCGAGACATCTGCAAGGTGCTCGACGACTCCGTTTCATTCCGTGACAAGCGCAAGAAGAATCGCTACTCTCTACTCACCCGCGGGCAACGTGGGTTGATCGAGCTAGAAGTGGACAGCAACGTGGGTGTCGTCATCCATGAAACCATCAAATTGGCAGCAAAAGAACACGACGTCTCCATGGCCGATGCACTGGTGCTCCTCATTACCGGAAAAATCAAGCCAGAGGCAGGCAAGGTCGTCGTCCACGAATACAAGGCGAAAGACGTCGAGGGCGCGCCGGTCTATGTCCAAGGGCATGGGTGGAACGGTGAGGGCGTTCCGGCTTCGAAGACGGTTTTGCGCGACTTCGAAAGTGTCCCAAATGCCTGTGAGGGCTATCAGCCGTCGGAATTTTTAAGGAAGTACGTCGAAGGGCGTGACGGCACATGTCGGGCGCCTGGCTGTAATCGGCCCGCATGGGTCTGCCAGCTGGATCATCGGATCAACTACGCCGACGGCGGGCCTACACACCCACACAACATGGTGGCCCTGTGCCAGCACCATCACAATATGAAGACAGATGGGCGGGCGTTCTACATCCTGGATCCCGTGACTGGAGATGTTGTGTGGTTGTACGAGGACGGAATCTGGGCGGTTACCGAAGCGAGCGGACCGTTGGCTCCTGCTTCGAAGGTATGGGCCCGCTCCATCGCGGAAGATGTCGTTGCGCACCGCCGTAAGATGCACGAAGCTGCACGGGCGCTGAAGGTGGAAATGGATAACGGAATCTTGGTCGAAGTATTCGACATGACAGATCCGGCGGATTGCTCCACCGATGGCGAAGAGGATATTCCTTTTTAGGGAGGAGTTTCACGTGAAACGGCCCCCTTCCGCCCTGCCGTCGGTAAATGCGGATTCTGGCGGAAAGAGGCCGTTGCGAGCTGAACTCAGCTAAGACTTCTTCTGCTTGGTAGCCGCCTTCATCGTAGATACGAAGTCAGTGACCGCAGCGGCGAGGGCATCGTCAGGGCGGCCCCCCTCGTCGAGATGGGCATTAACGACCTTGGCCAGAGCGGAACCGGTGATTGCTCCCGCAGCGCCGGCAGCAATGGCGTCCGCAACGTGTTGCGGGGTGGAGATTCCAAACCCAAGGAGAATTGGTGCACCTCCGAATCGTTTCACGTTGTCCACTACGTCAGCGAGCCCGCGGGTCTCTGACTCCTTCTCGGTGCCGGTTACGCCGTCGCGGGAAATCGCGTAGATATAGCCCTTGGAATACTGCGCTACGCCCTCGAGGGTTTTCTCAGAGGCTTGCGCCGGTGCGATGAAGATGGGATCGATTCCTGCTTTGTCGGCTGCGGCGACGAACGGGGCGCCTTCGCGAACGGGGACGTCGGGAAGCAGGATGCTATCGGCGCCGGCCTCGTGAAACTCGGAATAGAAGGTCTCTAGCCCGCGGGTGAAGGGCACGTTGCCGTAGATGAGCATGCCGATGGGTAGGTCCGGGAATTCACTGCGGATCTGACGGATTTGCTCGATGGCGGAATCTACCGTCGCACCGCCGGCGAGCGCGCGAATGTGGGAGGCCTGGATCGTCGGGCCGTCGGCGACAGGATCCGAGAACGGGACACCTAGCTCGAGAGCGTCGGCGCCACCAGCGACAGCCGCGCGGACGATGGTGAGGGCGGTCTCGGGATCGGGGTCGCTGAGCATGATGAAAGGAACGAAAGCGCCTTCACCGCGTGCGGCGAGGGTGGAGAAGAGTGTCTCGTAACGGCTCATTACTTGTCCTCCGTGATCTTGAGTTCGGGGTGCTCGTTAAGGGTTCGGCGGACGTGGTCGATGTCCTTGTCGCCACGCCCAGACAGGGAAACGAGGATGGTGATGTCTTCATCCTTGCGCTTGAGGGCATAGGCCAATGCGTGCGAGGACTCGAGGGCGGGGATGATGCCCTCGCGGCGGCTGAGGAGCTGGAAGGCTTCGAGAGCTTCGGCGTCGGTGATGCCGACGTAGGTTGCGCGCCCCGTCTGAGCGAGGTGTGCGTGCTGTGGACCGACGCCCGGGTAGTCGAGGCCAGCGGAGATGGAATAGGATTCCTCAACCTGGCCGTCGGCATTGCGCATGAGATATGAGCGGGCGCCGTGGAGGATGCCGATGGTGCCGTTGTTGATGGTCGCGCCGTGGTGTCCGGAATCGAGTCCCTCTCCCCCGGGTTCCGCTCCAACGAGTTCGACGGATTCCTCATCGATGAAGTCAGCGAACATACCAATGGCGTTCGAGCCGCCGCCGACGCACGCGACGACGAGATCCGGCAAACCGCCGGTGCGCTCGATCATCTGGGCCTTGGCCTCTTCGGAAATCACCTTGTGGAACTCGCGAACGATCGTTGGGAAAGGATGCGGACCAGCCGCTGTGCCGAGGAGGTAGTGAGATTCGTGGAAGGTGGCGGTCCAGTCACGGAGAGCTTCGTTGACGGCATCCTTGAGCGTGCCGGAACCGGAATCAACCGGAACAACCTTCGCGCCCATCAGCTCCATTCGGTAGACGTTGGGCTGCTGCCTCTCGACGTCCTTCGCGCCCATGTAGATCACGCAGTCGAGGTCCAGCAGAGCACAGGCGAGGGCGGTCGCCGTGCCATGCTGTCCGGCGCCGGTCTCGGCGATGATGCGGGTCTTCCCCATCCGCTTGGCCAGGAGCGCCTGGCCGATCACCTGGTTGGTCTTGTGGGCACCGCCGTGGACGAGGTCTTCCCTCTTGAGGAAGATTCGTGCCTTGCCGCCGAGTTTTGTTGCTTCGGTCAAGGGGGTTGGACGGCCGAGGTAGTCGCGAAGGTAGCCGGCCAGTTCTTCGCGGAAGGTGGGATCGTTCTGGGCATCGACGAAGGCCTTCTCTAATTGGTCGAGTGCCGGAATGAGGGATTCGGGAACGAATTGTCCGCCAAACTCCCCGAAATAAGCGGGTAGGAGGGTCTCCCTGGTGTCCTGTTGGTTGGTCATAGTGTTCCTTTTAGCTAGGGCTTGGAGCAAAGCTTGGGGTGGGGGTTAATACGTAAAGTGACGAATCGTGTCGAAGGCCTTGGCGATGAGCGCCGTGTCCTTCCTGCCGTTAACCTCTACGCCTGAATTGATGTCGAGGCCAACGGTACCGACGCGGAGAGCATCCGGTAGGTTGTCGGGACTGAGGCCGCCAGCGAGTAGTGCCTTGTCTTTGACGCTGTCCGGAACTGTCGTCCAATCGAAGGATGTGCCGGTGCCGCCGGCGCCGGAGTCGAGGATGAGTTTGTCGGCGGCGTCGGCAAGCGCGGAGGCAAGGGCGGGGCCATGGGGCGCCGTCATGTCGATGGCGCGCCAGACCTGTCGCTCCCCCGCCACGGCGCGCACTGACTCAATGAGTTCGAGCTCAGCCTTGGTGCTTCCTTGGTAAGGCGCGTGGAGTTGTAGGGCGGCGATGTCGTCGAAGGCAAGCTCCTCCCAGCCGGAGGTGCGGCGAGAGACCGCGACGTAGTTGAGGTCGGGTTCGTGGGCGATGATGTCGAGCGCGGTTTCACGTGAAACATTGCGCGGGGACGCCTCCTCGAAGATGAATCCTCCGTAGACGGCACCGGCGGCACGGGCGGCCTGGGCCGCTGACCACGTCGTGAGGCCGCAGACCTTGTTTTGGCCATAGACTAGCTCACGTGCGGCCCGGTCGATATCGGGCGTGCCGGTGAGCTGGGAGCCAACGAGGAAGGCATTGGCATGAGAGCCCAGACGTCGAACGGTCTGGTTGTCGCGGATGCCCGACTCGGAGACGATGACCTTGCCAGAGGGAACGTGGTGCGAAAGGCGCTCGGAGCGAGTGAGATCGATGCTGAGGTCGTGGAGGTTTCGGTTGTTAATTCCGATCACGTCGATGCCAAAGGCAGTGGCGCGGGCGACCTCCTCCTCGGTAATGGCCTCGGTGAGGACATCGAGCCCAAGGGAATCCGCCAGCTGCTTGAGTTCCGCGTAGGTGTCGTCATCGACGATCGACATCATGAGCAAAATGGCGTCGGCGCCAAAATAGCGAGCGGCGTAGACCTGAATGGGGTCAACGATGAAGTCCTTGCACAAGACAGGCAGGTGCGTGGATAGAGCCACGGTCTGCAGGTGGTCGTAGTCGCCACCAAAACGATCCGGCTCGCACAGCACCGAGATGGCCGAAGCGTAGCGCGAGTACACCCGCGCGATGGCCCCGGGCTCGTAGTGCTCGCGAATCAGCCCCAGTGACGGCGAGGCAGACTTGCATTCCATGATGAAGCGGTTGGTCCCGTTGAGCGCATCGTAGAAGGAGCGCTCCGAACGCGGAAGCGTCGCGAGGTCCACGTGTGCGAGGCGCTCACGGATAGCGGCCAGGTGCGTGCGGCGCTTGGCGACGATCCCCTCAAGCACGGTCGGCAGAGCCATAGTTCGCCTCCTCGTGCTTCTTCAGCCATGCGGCCACGGTGCCATCCTTGATGAGCTGGTCGGCATGCGCGACGCCCTCCTGAATGGAGTCAGTTGTGCCATTGAGATAGAACATCGCGCCGGCGGTGGCGGCGATCGCATCGTGGTGAGCGGGCTTGCCGGTGCCGGCGAAGACGGCGCGCAGGGCCTCGGCGTTTTCCTTGCCATTACCGCCGGCGAGGTCAGTTAGCTCGTGGCGGGAAATGCCCAGGTCCTCCGGGGTGAGCTCGTAGTGGCTAATGGTGCCGTCGCGAAGCTCCCAGACCTGGGTGGTTCCGTGGACAGCGATCTCATCGGTGCCGGCGCCGTGGACGACCAGCGCGCGTGTGCGGCCCAGATCCTTGAACACCTCAGCAATGAGCTGGCCCTGTTCGGGGTTGGCGATGCCCATGATCTGGAACTCTGGGTGGCCTGGGCTGAGCAGCGGGCCCATGGTGTTAAAGAGCGTCGAGACACCGAGGCTCTTACGAACGGGCTGAACGTGAGCGACGGCCGGGTTATACGCGGGGGCGAAGAGGAACGTGAAACTCGAGGCTTCGAGTTGGCGGACCGCGCGGTCCGGATCGAGATCAAGCGGAATGCCGAGGGCTTCAAGGACGTCCGCGGAGCCCGACTTGGAGGATACGGAGCGGTTGCCGTGCTTGACCATCTTGACCCCGCCGGCGGAGGCGACGAGGGATGCGCCGGTGGTGACGTTGATGGTGTTCGCGCCATCGCCACCGGTTCCCGCGGTATCCATGAGGCCCTTACCGGTAACCGGGAAGGGGCGGCCGGCGTTGAGGAAGGCGCGGGCGGCGCCGGCCACATCGGCGAAGGTTTCGCCGCGCGTACGGATGTGAGTAAGGAGGGCCGCGATATGGATGTCGTCATACTCCCCCACCGTCAGCGGGGTGAAGACCTCGATTGCTTGCTCGAGGGTCGGTTCGGGGATATCGAGGAATTCTTGCAGTGTCTTGAGAGCGTGGTTATTGGTCATTACTTGGCTCCTTCCATGGTGGGTAGAGAAGAAAGTTGTTCAATGCAGCGTTCGATCATGATGGGGCCGGTTGGAGTTAGCACCGACTCCGGGTGGAACTGCAGGCCGAGGGCCATGCCGTCGACGGTTTCTGCCGCCATGGTGACAGGGCCGATGTCGGTCTCCGTCTCCGCGAGGCTGCGCATCTGGGCGGGAATGTTCGCACAGCCTAAGGAGTGGTAGCGCGCGACGGGGACGAGGCGGCCCACGTAGTTCGGGTTATCTGGCTCGGAATCAGTAGTGAGCCCTTGGAAGAGCGGGTGCTTCGCGCCAGCGTCGGTCAGCGTCATGGGCACAGAGGAACCGTGCACCGGCCCGCAGGCTTCAACCCTGCCGCCGCAATGCTCGAGCAGCGCCTGGAAGCCCAGGCAGATGCCAAGGATGGGGATGCGGCCGAGGGAGGCGTCGACAAGCTGCATCATCGATCCGGCGTCGCGGGGATGACCGGGGCCGGGCGAAAGGATGATGATGTCGGGCTGGGCGGCAAGGACCTCCTCCACCGGCACGGTGTTGCGGAAAACGGTGGTGTTGTAGCCGGCGAGCGCGTCGACGAGGTTGTAGACGAAGGAATCGTGGTTATCAATGAGGACGACGTGTGGGTTCATCGGATGACCTCCAGGGAAGCGTTGTGTGCCTGGGCGATGGCACTGAGCACCGCGTAGGCCTTGTGGACCGTTTCGTCGGCCTCGGATTGCGGGATGGAATCGCGCACGACTCCGGCGCCGGCCTGGACAACGGCCGTGCCGTCTTTGACGTAGGCGGAACGGATGACAATGCAGTTGTCCATGGATCCATCGCCGCGCAGGTAGCCGATAGCACCCCCGAAGGATCCGCGGCGAGTGCCTTCGGTCTCACGGATGAGTTCCATGGCACGCAGCTTCGGTGCGCCGGTCAGAGTGCCCATGTTCATGCAGGCGCGGTAGGCGTCGAGGGCGTCGAAATCCTCGTGCAGCGTGGCGACAACGCGGGAGACCAGGTGCATCACGCGGGAATAGCGGTCCACCTGGAGCAGATCAGCGACCTGTCGGGTGCCTGGGACGGCGACGCGGGCGAGGTCGTTGCGGGCCAGGTCCACCAGCATGATGTGCTCGGAGACCTCTTTGGAATCCGTGCGCATCTCCAGCTCATTACGGATATCCAGCTCGTGGGTCGCACCGCGCGGGCGGGTGCCGGCCACGGGATAGAGCTGCACCTGCCGGTCGGCGGCGGTGTACTTCAGATTGGATTCTGGGGAGGCCCCGAACAGCTCGTGCTCGGCGCCGCGCAGGTAAAACATGTACGGCGAGGGGTTGGTCTCACGCAGTGTGCGGTAGGCAGCGAAGGCATCGGGGCAGTCGAGACTAAACGCACGGGAAGGGACCACCTGATAAATATCGCCGGCGTGGACATTGCTTTGGAGGCGCTCCACGTGACGCCGGAAAGCAGCGTCGTCGATGGAGGCGCGCGCGGATATGTGAGGTAGTGGCTGTGGGGGCTGGGGTGTGATGGGATCGGTGCGGGCGGCGCGGTCGAGCTCCTCCTCAAGTGCCTGCTTGTCGACGCCCCACCCCTCTATCTTCGCGGTCTCCGTCAGGTGGTCCACGGTGAGAACGTGCTCGGCGACGAGAAACTCATAATCGGGGTATCCGTTGAGTCCGTCGGGAACCGGGGGTAGCTTCTCGAAGGTCTCGACGTAGTCGAAGGCGAAACCGCCACCGATGAAGGGTAGTGATTCGCTGGAATACAGTGTGCTGAATTGTAAGGTGCGCAGGATATCCGCGGTGGAGGTAGCGCGGAGCCGGGCGCGCTCATCGTGTTCGGTGGAAAGCTCGAAGCTAAAGGTGGTGCTCTCCTCGCTGTCCTGGCTGATCCTGGAGCGGAAGTCCTGGCGAAGCTCGTCGAGGAGCAGCTGGCCAGCGGATGTTAATGCGGTAGCGGTGACCTCTTGGCCGTGGCAGACGACTTTGAGCGCTGCCTTGGTGATCGCAATGCACGTGAGGTTCTTCTTGGATTCAATGTCCGCGGATTCTAAGAGCAGGGAATCTTGCGGCGTGGCGAGGGCATAAAAGAGCGCACTGGCATCGGGTGTGTACTCGACCTCGCGTTTGGCTGTAAACGGCATACGGTGTCTTTCTTTAACGATGTTGTGTGCTGCCGCGAGCTTTTTAAGAGAGCAAAACGCCGAAAAGCCCGCAGCTGCGGGCCTTAAATATGGGAGAACAACGAGGCCCGCGGGTTACGCGCGCCACCACCAAAGGTTAGAAATGTTCTTCACATCACTGACTCTAACACCGATACCTTCCGCCGTACAGATAAATGTGAGCGGGTACCCCCGTGGGGGCTGGGCGCGGCAGGGTCACCTCGGCGACAGTGATATAGGAAACATGCAGCTTAAGCATGTGATATAGAAATCTAAAACTGTCACAGTATAGCTTTTGGAGGGCTAAGAGTACCCCCGTGCGGGAAAAATATTCACAAAACTGCTGCTTAAACGCATGGAAAGAGGCTTAAATAACGGTCACAACAGTCACTCTAGAGTAGAAAAGGACCGTTATGTTCTCTAAAACTGCTGCTGCTCTCTCCGCTCTCGCTCTGAGCGCCGCCGCCCTCGTGGGGTGCTCCTCATCCTCGGACAACGCCGGCGGTGATTCCGGTGGTGGAGACTCCTACTCCATCGGTATCAACCAGCTGGTTCAGCACCCCTCCCTCGACGCCGCTGCGGATGGTTTCCAGGAAGCCTTCGAGGAGGCGGGCGTGGACGTGGATTGGGACATCCAGAATGCCAATGGCGAGCAGGGCACCGCGGTGTCCATCTCGCAGCAGATGGCAAATGCTAACCACGACCTCTACCTGGCAATCGCCACCCCAGCCGGACAGGCCATGAGCAAGTCCATCAAGGACAAGCCGCTTCTGTTCACCGCGGTAACGGACCCGGTGGAGGCGGAGTTGGTGGAGTCCCTGGATAAGCCGGGCAAGAATGTCACTGGTACCTCTGACGCCGCGCCCATCGAGGAGCAGGTTGAACTGATTACCCAACTGGTTCCAGATGCCAAGACCGTCGGCGTGGTCTACTCCTCCGCCGAGGTCAACTCCAAGGTGCAGGTGGAACAGTTGGCAGAAACCGCTAAGCCGAAGGGCATTGAGGTGAAGTCGCAGACGGTGACCTCCGTGACGGAGATCCCGCAGGCCGTAGAGGCGCTGGGCGATGTCGATGCCATCTACGTGCCGACCGACAACATGGTTGTTTCCGGCATTTCTTCGCTCATCAAGGTAGCGAATGACAAGACCATCCCGGTCATCGCAGCGGACTCGGGTGCCGTTGAAGGTGGTGCTGCCGCCACCATCGGTATCGACTACAAGGAGCTGGGCCGCCAGACCGGTGAGATGGCGCTGCGCATCCTCCAGGACGGCGCAGAACCGGCCGAGACCCCGGTAGAAACCGCCTCTGAGTACACCTACGTCATTAACGAGGATGCCGTGAAGGCACAGGGCGTTGAGGTACCGAAGGAGATCATGGAGAAGGCTGAGAAGCTGTGATTGGTGCACTCGAGCTAGGGCTCATCTATGCGGTCATGGCCGTGGGCGTCTACCTGACATTCCGCGTCCTTGACTTCCCGGACCTGACCGTCGATGGCTCCTTTACCACCGGGGCTGCGACGGCCGGCGTGCTCATTACGAATGGGGTTAATCCCTTTCTGGCATCGGCCGCGGGCTTTGTCACCGGCTTTATCGCCGGCTGCATCACGGGGCTTCTGCACACGAAAGGCCGCATCGACGGTTTGCTTGCGGGTATCCTCACCATGATTGGTCTGTGGTCCATCAACCTGCGCATCATGGGCAGCGCCAACGTTCCGTTGCTCTCCCAAGATTCGGTGTTTACCCCGCTGGATGCAGTAATGGGGTCGTGGGCCGGGGTGGGCTTGCTCGCCTTGGGTGCGGTGCTGCTCTGCCTGCTGATCGTGTGGTTCCTGTCCACGGACCTGGGACTTTCGCTGCGCGCAACAGGTGACAATCAGCAGATGATCACCTCCTTTGGCGTGTCCACCGATTTCACCAAGATCCTGACCCTGGCCCTGTCCAATGGCCTGGTGGGCCTGTGCGGTGCTCTCATCGCGCAGTACCAGGGCTTCGCCGACATTTCGATGGGTATCGGACTCATCCTGGTTGGTCTGGCATCCGTCATTCTGGGACAAGCGGTACTCCCCCAGTCGCGCTTGTGGATGGCCGTGGTGGCGGTGGCCTTGGGCTCTGTGATCTACCGTCTCATCATCTTCGCTGCGCTTCAGGTAGGCCTTAACCCGAATGACATGAAGCTCATCACGGCGCTGCTGGTTATTGTCGCTCTGCTGGTGCCGCGTATGACGAAGGTGCGCGGGAAGAGGAAGGCCTAGATCATGCTCAAAGTAGATAAGATTTCGAAGACCTTCTTCCCGGGTACGGTCAACGAACGCCGTGCGCTTCGCGACGTCTCCCTGGAACTTGCCTCCGGCGACTTTGTTACTGTCATCGGCTCTAACGGTGCCGGAAAGTCGACGCTGCTGAACTCCGTCGCGGGCCGGCTCATCCCGGATTCGGGAAAGATCTCGATCGACGGCCAGGACGTGACGAGCCAGCCGGAGCACAAGCGTGCGCAGAAAGTCGGACGCGTGTTCCAGGACCCCATGGCGGGTACAGCACCGAACCTGACGATTGAGGAGAACCTCTCGCTCGCTTATCTGCGCGGCAAGAAGCGCGGACTTGGTCTGGGTCTCAACTCCGCGCGCCGGGCTGTCTTCGTGGAACAGCTGGAGTCGCTCGAGCTGGGCTTGGAGGAGCGCCTTGGGACGAAGGTGGGCTTGCTCTCCGGCGGTCAACGCCAGGCGCTGTCGTTGCTCATGGCCGGCTTTACCAACCCGAAGGTGATGCTCTTGGATGAGCACACGGCTGCTCTCGACCCACAGCGTGCGGAGCTGGTGACTACCCTGACGAAGCGCATTGTGGAGCAAGGTCAGCTCACCACGTTGATGGTGACGCACAACATGGCCCAGGCGCTGCAGGTAGGAAACCGTCTCATCATGATGCATGAGGGAGAGATCATTTACTCCGCCGACGCAGAGCAGAAGGCGAAGCTCACGGTGGAGGATCTCATGGCGGAGTTTGCCAAGATTAAGGGCGCTACGTCCGATAGGACTCTTTTGCAGTAGCGTTCCTCCGTGGTTGTTTCACGTGAAACCTAGGTGCTGTGTTTGGCAGTACTTAGGTTTCTTTCTGTTCGTGGGTCTAGCATCTTTGTGAAGGCTTGGAGGTGACATAAAAAGAGGGCCCAGCACAACGCTGGGCCCTCTAAGCGTAAAGCTAGTTGAACTTGAGTGGAGCTTACTTGCGCTTGATGAGCGCGGAAGAGAAGTAGTCCTCGACCGCTGATGGATCATCGAGTGGGAGGACGGCGCCTACGTACTGGTCTGGGCGAACGATGACAACGGCTCCATCGCGGGAAATGCCGCGAGCGTCGAAGATGTCCTTGTCGCCGGGGAGGGCGTTGAAGACGTTCTCCCAATTCGGAACATTGAACTTGCCGTTGCGTGGGCGGAAGAGAAGAGGGGCGTCGAGAATCTCGTAGTCGTGGTGGTTGGTCTGTTGGTAGATAGCCTTCACGTCGAAGTAGGTGTTCTCATCAGCTCCCTCAGGGGTGAACTTGGCCAGGATGGGTCCGACCTTCTCGGCCCACTTGCTCAGCGTGGAGTCCTCGCCGGCCTTGGGGGCGTCGGCAAAGGCGTAGATGCGGTAGCGGCCGTCGGCAGTGTGCTGGTGGCCCAGGTGCTGGGGGTACGCGTCACAGCGGCGCAGAACCTCGTAGGACTTGAAACGCTTGCCCACCGGGAAGCCGACGGCCAGCTTCTGGTGCTCGGTGCTGCTGACGATGAGGTTTTCTTCGTACTGCGTCATCATGCCGGCGGCGAATTCCTCCGCGGAAACGTAGTACTTCTCGACTGCCTCGGGATCATCGAGCTCTTCGGTCGGGGTGGCCATGAGGGTGGACCACTCGCGGTCGAAGTTGATGAGGTTCTGGGCAGCTGGCTGGCGTTCACCGTGGTAGGTGGTCAGGAGCTCCTTCGGTGCGCGGCCGTCGAGAACGTGGCCGAGCTTCCAGCCGATGTTGAAGCCATCCTGCATGGAGACGTTCATGCCCTGGCCGGCCTTGGCCGAGTGGGTGTGGCAGGCGTCGCCTGTAAGGAAGACGCGCGGATCCTCGTTGTTATCGTCGAACGCGTCGACAAGTCGGTGGCCCACCTCGTAGACCGAGTGCCAAGCGACCATCTTGACGTCGATGAAGTAGGGCGAATAAATCTCGTTAGCCTTCTCGATGATCTTCTCAATCGGGGTGGAGCGGACCTTGTGGTTGTCATCCTCCGGCACGACGCCGAGGTCGACGTAGATGCGGGACAAGTAGCCGCCCTCACGTGGGATGTGCAGAATCGAACCAGCCTGTGAGTGGATGGCGCACTTGGTGCGCCAGTCCGGGAAATCGGTATCTACGACAACGTCCATGACGCCCCACGCGTGATTGGCCTGGTCACCCTTGAGCGAGCGGCCAATGGACTTACGGACACGGGACTTTGCGCCATCGCAGCCCACGACGTGCTTAGCGCGTACGTCGCGCGGGTTGCCGTCGACATCCTCGAGGTGCACCGTCACGGGGTAGTCGCCCTCCCCTACCTCAAGGGAGACGAAGTTCCAGCCGTAATCCGGGGCGATTCGGCCGGGTGCTCGGCGTGCGTAACGGGCGAAGTAGTCCAACACGCGAGCCTGGTTCACAATGAGGTGGGGGAACTCGGAGATTCCGTGTTCGTCGTCAATCGGGCGGGCGCCGCGAACAATCTTGGAGCGGTCCTGCGGATCGGGGTTCCAGAAGGACATCTCGGTGATTTCGTAGGCCTCTTCCGTGATTTCCTTGGCAAAGCCGAAGGCCTGGAAGGTTTCTACGGAGCGGGACTGGATGCCGTCGGCCTGGCCCAACTCGAGGCGGTGAGGACGGCGTTCAATGATGCGCGTGTTGACGTCGGGGAACATTGCTAGCTGCGCGGCCGCGATCATGCCGGCCGGGCCGGAGCCCACAATGAGGACGTCCATTTCATCGGGAAGCTCAGAGGCGCGATCGATGCCATACCCGGCGGGCTCGTGCACGCGGGGATCTTCCGAAACGTAGCCGTTGTGGTGGAACTGCACTGTGGACTCCTTAGTCAGCGGGTTGTCGTGGTCGAGAACAAAAGCGAGTGATGGGGGTGGTATCTACTCCCCCATCGCTCTGTGAGCTTTGCTCGTGGAGGTGGTGACTCAGTTCAAGGCGTCTGGAGGATGTGAGCTGGGTCTTATTTCTAGAATCATATATGATACGCGGCTCCTGCACAATGATCTGCGCACGGGACGTCGCCTAGCGCGGGCTGAAGATGAAGTGCCCCTGAGATTGCTCGGCCTCGTGCTCTGCGCCGAGAGCGATTCCCTTGCGCTCACGCAGGATGAAGGCGCAGATGAAACCGACAATCGAGGCGGAGACGAGGTAGCCCGACACCGCGAAGGTGGTGCCAGTAGCCTCCACGAGCGAAGCAGCGATCATGGGGGCGAAGGCGCCGCCCAACACCGAGCCAAGCGCATAAGTGATGGACACGCCGGTGGCGCGAATGGAGGCGGGGAAAAGCTCGGCGTACATCGCGGACTGCGCGCCATAGGTCAGGCCCAGGCCGACGGTCAGGAAAATGAGTGCGCCGTAGAGAAGCCCCAGGCTGCCCGTATTAACCAGCGGGAAAAGGGCGGCAGCGCCGATTCCCTGCAGGATGAATCCGATGAGGTAGGTGTTTCGGCGGCCGATATAGTCGGAGATGTATCCCGCGAACAAAGTCATCAATGCCCACGTGACGGCAGAGACGGTCACCGCGTTGAGGACGTCACCGCGGTCGAGGGCAACGAGGCCGTCGGGATCGGTGGCGTAGCGCTGAATATAGCCGCCCGTAGTCATGTAGCCGACGGTGCCGTTACCTGCAAAAACGAGGGCCGCAACGACGACTAGCGGGGTGAAGCTCTTGAAGAGCTTGCCAATGGGGTTGGTGGCTTCCTCTTCTTCACGCTCCGCAATCTCTTCAAAGACCGGGGATTCGTCGACGCCCATGCGGATGAGGTAGCCCACCAGGATGAGGACGAAGGAGAGCAGGAAAGGTACGCGCCAGCCCCAGCTCATGAAGGCGTCGCCAGGCGCAATGGTGTTCATGATGGAGAGGACGCCGGAGGAGAGCAGCAGGCCAGCTGGCACGCCGATCTGCGGGCCGGCGCCGTAGAGACCGCGCTTGTCATTCGGTGCGTGCTCCACAGCCATGAGTACGGCGGACCCCCACTCGCCACCTGCGGAGATGCCCTGAATAATGCGCAAGGTGATGAGGAGGATCGGCGCCCAGATTCCGGCAGTCTCGTAGGTAGGCAGAAGGCCGATGAGGGTGGTCGCACCACCCATGGCGAGGAGCGTGACCATGAGGACCACGCGGCGGCCGAAGCGGTCCGCGAAGTGTCCTGCCAGAAACGCGCCGACGGGTCGGAATAGGAAGGACAATCCCACGGTGAGGAAGGAAATGATGGTGGCTAGGCCACCCTCGAGCGGGCCGAACATGAGCTGGTTGAACACGAGTCCGGCCACTGCGGCATAGAGGAAGTAGTCGTACCACTCGATAGCGGTACCAATGGTTGTCGCGGCGACGACGCGGCGGCGTTCGGCCGTCGAAATTGCCGGCGTGTCAGATGTGTGCGACATTCTGGTTCCTTTCGGCATGCGGTGTGCCATATATGGAAATGTGTGTGAGTTGAACCACTTGCGGTGGTGGTAGGGATAATATACGATCTGGGTAAGGATTTGTTCACAATTAAGGATTCTTCATGGCTGTACCTGAGTTCTTGCCGGTTAAACCGGGCAAAATGATCGCTGTCCATGTGGCCTTTGAGTCCCGCGCGGCGCAGCGCGGTCGCTGGCCCAAGACCCCGAGCTACTTCCTCAAGGCGACTAGCACGCTGGCTGAATCGGGCGGGGTTGTTGAACGCCCCGAGGGAACGGAGCTGCTGGCTTTTGAGGGAGAAATCGCGCTCATCATCGGAACCCCGGCCCGCAACGTATCGCTTGAGGATGCGTGGAAACACGTCGCCTACGTGACGGCTTCGAACGACATTGGTCTGTATGACTACAAGGTGCAGGACAAGGGCTCCAACACCCGCTCCAAATCCCGCGATGGATACACCCCCATCGGGCCGGAGCTTATCGACGCCCAAGGGATCGACCCCAAGGGTCTTCGCCTCCGCACCTGGGTCAATGGCGAGGTTGTTCAGGAGGGAACATCTTCTGATGAGGATCTCATCTTCCCGCTCGCACAGTTTGTGGCCGACCTATCCCAGCACATGACGCTGGAGACCGGTGACATCATCCTCACCGGCACCCCGGCCGGCTCCTCTGTCATTGAGCCTGGTGACGTTGTTGAGGTCGAGGTTGACGTGCCAGGTGGCGTGAGCTCCGGCAGGCTGAAGACTACCGTGAAGGAGGTCCCCGCCTCTTTCGATCCGCAGCTGGGCAACCTGCCCTACGTGGATGATAAGCAGCGCGAGGACGCCTACGGTGACCGCGAATCCGCCGGCCTTCCTCCTAAGGATGCGGTCGGCCTCGATCCCGAGCTCAAGGCGGCCTTGGAGAAGGCCCCGACCGCCGGCTTGTCCGCTCAGCTGCGCAAGCGCGGCATCAACCAGTCCGTGATCGAAGGCGTGTACCCGCAGGCTAAGGGAACCAAGATGGTGGGCGTTGCCCGCACCCTGCGCTTCGTGGCCGGCCGCGAGGACCTGTTCAAGTCCCACGGCGGTGGCCTCAACGAGCAGAAGAAAGTCTTCGACACCGTCAAGGAAGGCGAGGTCATCGTTATTGAGGCCCGCCAGGAATCCGGCTCAGGAACACTGGGTGACATTCTGGCACTGCGCGCCAAGGTACGTGGTGCAGCCGGCGTTGTCACTGATGGTGGCGTGCGTGACTACGAGGCTGTGAAGGAGATCGGCCTGCCCGTCTTCACCCAGGGCGCTCACCCCTGCGTGCTCGGCCGCAAGCATGTCCCGTGGGATAGCGATATCGCTGTTTCCTGCGGAAACGCCACCGTCCTCCCAGGTGACATCATCGTTGGTGATGATGACGGCGTCGTGGTCATCCCCCGCGATATCGCAGCCGAAGTCGCCGAAGGTGCCCTCGCCAAGGAGCACGAGGACGAATGGGTCGCTTCCCAGGTGGAGGAAGGCGCCAGCTTGGATGGGCTCTTCCCGCCGACCGGAGCGAACAAGGAAGCCTACATCGCTTTCCGTGATGGAAAGGCAGGTGGTCAATGACGCAAACCGCAGCACCAGCCGGGGAAAGTAAATCCCAACAAGCCTATAACTGGATAAGTGAAAGGATTCGGACTCGCGACTATGAGCCCGGGTATCGCCTCGTGTTGGCAACAATCGCGGATGAACTGGGGATCAGCGTAGTTCCCGTCCGCGAGGCTATTCGGCAACTCGAAGCGGAAGGGATGGTCACCTACGAACGCAACGTCGGTGCCAGCGTGACCACCTACAATCGCGAGGCCTACTACGAATCCATGGACATCGTGGCCACCGTGGAAGCCAATGCCACGGCCCAATCCGCCCCGTGTCTCAACGCGGAGGATATTGCCCGGGCGCGAGAGATCAACCAGCGCATGCGGGAGCTCGATATCCACCACGATCCAGAAGAATTTACCCAGCTCAACAAAGAATTTCATAGCGTTCTCTTCTCCAAGTGCCCGAACGAGAGGTTGAAGGACTTGGTGGTGGACCAATGGAAGCAATTGGAATACCACCGCGTCTCGACCTTCCGCTACGTGCCGGAGAGAGCCCAAGAGTCAACGCGCGAGCACGAGCAATTGGTCAGCCTCATCGAGGCTGGCGCGGAACCCGCCTACATAGAAAAAGTGGCCAGGCAACACCGACTGTCCACCCTCAACACCTATCGCAAGAAAAACGATTAAGGAGTTCACAGCACTCATGGCTATTAACAACGATGCTGCTAAGCCCACCGACCTTCCAGAGAAGATTCTTCACTACATCAACGGCGAGTTTGTCCCGTCGATCGACGGCGATGAATTCGAGGTCTTGGATCCGGTAACCAATAAGACCTACATCAAGGCCGCCTCTGGCAAGCCGGAGGACATTGACAAGGCGGTCGCCGCCGCTAAGGACGCCTTCGAGAACGGCCCATGGTCCAAGGCGCTGCCGCGTGAGCGCGCCCGCGTCCTCAACAAGATCGCCGACATCGTCGAAAGCCGCGCAGACAAGCTCGCTGCTTGGGAATCCTTCGACTCCGGCTTGCCGATCACCCAGGCCAACGGTCAGGCCAAGCGCGCTGCGGAGAATTTCCGCTTCTTCGCTGACCTGATTGTCGCCCAGGCTGACGACGCCTACAAGGTACCGGGCCGCCAGATCAACTACGTCAACCGTAAGCCGATTGGCGTGGCGGGCCTGATTACCCCGTGGAACACCCCGTTCATGCTGGAGTCCTGGAAGCTGGCCCCGGCCATCGCCACCGGTAACTCCGTCGTCCTCAAGCCTGCTGAGTTCACTCCGCTGTCCGCACAGCTGTGGGCGGGCATCTTCGAGGAGGCTGGCCTGCCGAAGGGCGTCTTCAACCTGGTCAACGGCTTCGGCGAGGAAGGCTACGCCGGCGACCCGCTGGTTAAGCACCCGGACGTCCCGCTGATCTCCTTCACCGGTGAATCTCGCACCGGCCAGATCATTTTCGGCAACGCAGCCCCGCACCTCAAGGGCCTGTCGATGGAGCTGGGTGGCAAGTCCCCGGCCATCGTCTTCAGCGATGCCGACCTGGAGACCGCTATCGACGCCTGTATCTTCGGTGTCTTCTCCCTCAACGGTGAGCGTTGCACCGCTGGCTCCCGCATCCTGGTTCAGCGCGATATCTACGATGAGTTCGTGGAGCGCTACGCCGCCCAGGCTAAGCGCGTGAAGGTGGGTCTGCCCTCCGATCCGACCACCGAGGTCGGCGCCCTGGTCCACCCGGAGCACTACGAGAAGGTCACCTCCTACATCGAGATTGGCAAGCAGGAGGCCACCCTGGCCGCCGGCGGCGAGCGCCCGGAAGGCTTCGAGGAAGGCAACTTTGTCCAGCCGACCGTCTTCGTTGACGTCAAGCCGGACGCACGAATCTTCCAGGAAGAGATCTTCGGTCCCGTTGTTGCTATCACCCCGTTCGATACCGACGAAGAGGCACTCGAGCTGGCGAACAACACGAAGTATGGTCTTGCCGCCTATGTGTGGACCTCGGATCTGAAACGTGCCCACAACTTTGCCCAGAACGTTGAGGCCGGCATGGTGTGGCTCAACTCCAATAACGTCCGCGACCTGCGCACCCCCTTCGGCGGCGTTAAGGCTTCCGGCCTGGGCCACGAGGGCGGCTACCGCTCGATCGACTTCTACACCGACCAGCAGGCCGTCCACATCAACCTGGACAAGGTGCACAACCCGGTCTTTGGCAAGCAGGACCAGTAACGTCTGCATGCCCTCTCCACTCCCCCATTACTAATTCACACTAAGGAGCCATCATGGCTGACATTCAGGCCCCCGACATTCTGCGTTGCGCCTACATGGAGATCATCGTTACCGATCTCGCTGCATCCCGTAAGTTCTATGTTGACACCCTCGGTCTCGTCGTGACCGAGGAAAACGAGAACGAAATCTACCTGCGCACCTACGAGGAGTTCATCCACCACAACCTCGTGCTGCGTCAGGGCCCCGTCGCTGCCGTCGCTGCATTCTCCTTCCGCGTTCGTTCGCCGGAGGATCTGGACCTCGCCGAGGAGTTCTACAAGGCGCGTGGTTGCGAGGTTCGCCGTAACAAGGATGGCTTCGTCAAGGGCATCGGTGACTCCGTGCGTGTACAGGATCCGTTGGGATTCCCGTACGAGTTCTTTTACGAGGTTGAGCACCGTGAGCGTCTGGCCTGGGCATACGACGCCCACATCCCTGGTGCGCTCGTTCGCCTCGATCACTTCAACCAGATCACTCCGGACGTTACTGCCGCAGTGAAGTACATGGAAGAGCTCGGATTCCGCACCACCGAGGACATTCGCGATGAGGAAGGAACCGTTTACGCTGCATGGATGCGTCGTAAGCCGACGGTGCACGACACCGCCATGACCGGTGGCGATGGCCCGCGTATGCACCACATCGCCTTTGCTACCCATGAGAAGCACAACATCATCGCGATTTGTGACAAGCTGGGTGCGCTCCGCGAATCCGACCGCATTGAGCGCGGCCCGGGCCGCCACGGCGTCTCCAACGCCTACTACCTGTACCTGCGTGACCCGGATGGCCACCGCGTAGAGATCTACACCCAGGACTACTACACCGGCGACCCGGATAACCCGGTCGTGACCTGGGATGTCCACGATAACCAGCGCCGTGACTGGTGGGGAACCCCGGTTGTTCCGTCCTGGTACCGCGATGGCTCCACCGTCCTCGACCTGGATGGCAACCCGGTGCCGCTGGTCGCTCGCGAGGATGAGTCCGAGCTCGAGGCCACCATTGGTGCGGACGGCTTCTCCTACACCCGTAAGGAAGACTCGGAGGAGATGCCGGAGTGGAAGCAGGGCGAGTACAAGCTGGGTAACCAGCTCTAAAACGGCCTAAGCACTCAGGTTGATTAACGTGGTCCCGCGGCGTCGATAATGCGCACATAACGCGGGGCCGCGTTGTCGTTTCACGTGAAACCGCAACGTTTAACAACCATTACAACACCACAGTCACGTTCAATAACACAGTAAGGAGCGAAATACATGCTGGATGAGAAACAGCACATCGCTATCGCAGATGAATTGGCGCAAGCCGAAAAGGACCGGTCGATGGTCCCGCTGCTGACCGCCCGTTTCCCGGAGATGAGCATTGAGGACTCCTACGCGGTGCAGCGCGAGTGGGTGCGCCGCGGCATCGAAGACGGGCGCCGTCTCGTCGGTCGTAAGATTGGCCTGACCTCCAAGGTTATGCAGGAGGCCACGGGAATTACCGAACCGGACTACGGCGCAATCTTTGAAGACCAGGTTTATGAGAACGGCTCCACTATCGAGCACGCGCAGTTCTCCAACGTCCGCATCGAGGTTGAGCTGGCCTTCGTGCTCAAGGAGGAGCTAAAGGGGCCGAATTGCAGCATTTTCGACGTGCTGCGCGCTACTGAGTATGTCGTCCCTGCTCTAGAGATCCTCTCCTCCCGCATTGAGATGGAGGGACGCACCATTGTCGACACCATTTCGGATAACGCAGCCCTCGGCGCCATGATCTACGGCGGCAACCCGGTGGATCCCGCAGACGTCGACCTGCGCTGGGTGTCTGCATTGCTCTACCGCAACGAATCCATCGAAGATACGGGTGTGGCCGCGGCTGTGCTCAACCACCCGGCAATGGGCGTGGCTTGGCTTGCCAACAAGCTTCATGCGCACGGCGATAGCCTTGCCGCCGGCGACATCATCCTGGCCGGTTCCTTCACCAAGCCCATGTGGGTTGAACCGGGCGATACCGTCCATGCAGACTATGGAAAGTTGGGGTCCATCACATGCCGATTCCAGTAAAGCTGCCGCCCACTTTCGCGGACGTCCTAGAAAAGGCCGAGCAGCCGCTCGTTGGCGCCTGGATCTGTTCCGGCTCGGAGGCTGCAGCGGAGATCATCGCCTCGGCTGGCTTTAGCTGGACGCTGATCGACGGCGAACACTCGCCCTATGGCCTCGAAACCATCCTCTCTCTGCTGCGGGCTACCGACGCCTACGGCGTGACGCGCGTGGTCCGCGTGCCAGTAAACAACACGGCACTCATCAAACAGTACCTTGACCTGGGTGTACAAAACTTGATGGTGCCCATGATTGATACCGTCGAGGAAGCCGAGGCTGCCGTAGCAGCCATGCACTACCCTCCCCGCGGCGTGCGCGGCGTGGGCTCGGCGCTGGCCCGCTCCTCACGCTGGAACGGCGTGGAGAACTACCTCGCCAATGCCTCAGATACGGTGAGCCTCACGGTGCAGATTGAGTCTGCGACCGCGGTAGAGAACGTGGAAGAAATCGTGGCTCTTGACGGGGTGGACAACATCTTCGTCGGTCCCTCTGATCTGGCGGCCTCCATGGGGCTGCTGGGTCAGCAGACCCATCCGGATGTGATCGAGGCGGTTAATCACACATTTGAAGCCGTGCGCGCTTCCGGAAAGAAGGTAGGCGTCAACGCTTTCAACCTTGAACAGGCCCAGAAATACATAGCTTCCGGCGCATCATTTGCCCTGGTTGGGGCGGATGTTCAACTTCTTTCGGGTGCGGCACGCCAACTGGCAGACAAATTCCATTTGGGAGGGTAAAAAAGAACCATGAGTGAAAACAACAAGGTCAATATTGACGAGCTGCTGGCCAAGGTTCCGACTGGCTTGCTGATTAACGGTGAGTGGGTAGACGCCTCCGATGGATCCACTTTCGACGTGGAAAACCCGGCAACCGGTGAAGTTATCGCCACCCTTGCCTCCGCTACTTCTGAGGATGCGAAGAAGGCTTTGGACGCCGCCTGCGCCGTGCAGGATGAGTGGGCACGCACGTCCACCCGCGAGCGCTCCAACCTGCTGCGCCGTGCTTTTGACCTGGTGCAGGAGCGCAAGGACGAGTTCGCTGCGCTGATGACCCTGGAGATGGGCAAGCCGCTGGCAGAGTCCTACGGTGAGGTTACTTACGGCGCTGAGTACCTGCGTTGGTTCAGCGAGGAGGCCGTTCGTGACTACGGCCGTACCCTGCCGGCGCCGGAGGGCACCCTGCGCATGGTGACCCGTCGTAAGCCGGTGGGCCCGTGCTTGCTTATCACTCCGTGGAACTTCCCGCTGGCCATGGCTACCCGTAAGATTGCACCGGCCATCGCCGCTGGTTGCACCATGGTGGTGAAGCCGGCCAAGCTGACGCCGCTGACCACCCAGTACTTCGCACAGACCATGATTGATGCTGGCGTTCCGGCTGGCGTGGTCAACGTGGTCTCCGGTAAGTCTGCGTCTGCTATCTCCGAGCCGATCATGGCGGATTCTCGTCTGCGCAAGGTTTCCTTCACCGGCTCCACCCCGGTGGGCAAGACTCTGCTCAAGGCAGCTGCGGACAACGTCCTGCGCACCTCGATGGAGCTGGGCGGCAACGCTCCGTTCATCGTCTTTGAGGACGCCGACATTGACCAGGCCGTCGAGGGCGCAATGGGCGCCAAGATGCGCAACATCGGTGAGGCCTGCACCGCCGCCAACCGCTTCATCGTTCACGAGTCCATCGCTGATGAGTTCGCGGAGAAGTTCGCCAAGCGCATCGGTGAGCTCAAGGTGGGCAACGGCCTCGACGAGGGCGTTACCTGTGGTCCGCTCGTGGAGCAGAAGGCGCTGGATAACATCACCGCGCTTGTCGACGATGCCGTGGCCAAGGGCGCCAAGGCTATCGTCGGTGGCAAGCCGGGTGAGGGCAAGGGTTACTTCTACTCCCCCACTGTTCTGACGAACGTTCCTCGTGATGCCCGCGTGGCACAGGAGGAGATCTTCGGCCCGATTGCTCCGATCCTGACCTTCTCCGATGAGAAGGAAGCAATTGAGATTGCTAACGACACCGAGTACGGATTGGCCTCCTACGTGTTTACCGAGGATTCGGACCGCATGTGGCGCATCGGTGACGGCCTCGAGTTCGGCCTCATGGGCTTCAACGCCGGCGTCATCTCCAACGCCGCTGCCCCATTCGGTGGCGTGAAGCAGTCCGGCATGGGCCGCGAGGGCGGCGCTGAGGGCCTGGACGAGTACACCTCGCTGCAGTACATCGCTATGCGCGACCCGTACGCGAATGCATAAATAGTGCATTAAATTCGCTGATAATGATGCTGGCACCTCCTTTGTGAGAGGTGCCAGCATTGTCTTTTATGCCAAACTTGCCGGTGCTATTCGCTGGCCGCTGCTCGGTACGCACTCGGTGACTTGTGGTACTCCGCCTTGAAGATGCGTGACAGGTGCGAGGGATCGTGCAGGCCATAGCGGGCGCTGATGTGGCTGATCGATTCCTCGGAGTGCCGCGGGTCCACGAGTTCTCTGCGGATGTGCTCTAGGCGCCTCGTTCGGATGTAGCTGCCTACGGAGAGGCCCTGTTCGGAGAACTTGGCGTGGAGGTGGCGTACCGATACGAAGAGTGCTTGGGCGATGGTGCTCGGGCCTAGGTCCGGGTCGCCCAAGTGCTTCTCGATGTAGGCGGTGGCCTGGTTGAACAGGAGTGTGCCTGCAGAGGGTTCGTCGGCGACGTCGGAGGCCAAGACTGACACCAGCATGGTCAGCGCCGAGCGGACTAGGGCCGTGGCATGCGGGCCCTTCAATAGGTCCAGGTTCTTGGCAAGCTGTTCAAAGAGGGGCACGGCCACCGCGCCGAGGCCGTGTGAGCGTGAGATCGGATTCGCGGTGAGGCGTTGGATCTGCGCGGGTGAGATGTCGAGGAAGCTCTGTGGGAAGTGAACAATGAGGGTGTTTTGTTCCTCCGGATAGCGCAGGGTGTAGGGCCGCTGGGTGACGTATAGCGCTAGGTCCCCCGGGCGAAGCTCGCAGGTTCGCCCGTCCTGGCTCATGGTTGAGGAGCCTGTGATCTGCAAACTGAGCTTGCAAAAAGGGACCTCGTCGGTGGAAACCTTGTATCGGTTCACGGTGTGCGGGGAGGTGTGCATGTCGAAGAGGGATATGTCCCCCACCTTCGTGGAGCGCAGCGTGGCGTGAAAGGAAGAGGGGTCTTCGGCGTCCACGTCGAGTTGTCCAAAAGAATCGGATGACGCGGTGCGCCACGACGCGATATCGAAATGTTCAACGGCGGAGGAAGACATAACTGGAATCATATCGTGAGAACTGGCACATTTTTGGACAAATTGTGTGCACTCAGAGTCAAGCCTGTAGATGTGGTGCAGGTAACATCCTAAACAAAAGTAACTTTTGGGCTTTGCTCGCGGGGCCCTCGACTTCCCTGAAGGAGATCTCATGACTCAGTTCGCCACGTACGCTGATCTGCTCAACGCCATCACGGACGAGAATGGACGTGACATCCTCAACCCCGCCACCGGTGAGGTCGTTGGCCGCGCCCCAGAAAACACCGTAGAGGACCTCAACGCTGCAGTTGAGACCGCACGCGCGGCACAAAAGGACTTTGCCAAGCTGAGCGACGAAGAGCGTTGCGAGCTGCTCACCAAGGCTGCGGCTGCGGTGGAGGCCAATGCCGAAGCGCTGGTGGAGCTGCTCTCCCGTGAGCAGGGCAAGCCGCTCAACGGCCCGAACGCCCGCTTCGAGGTCGGCGCCTGCTCTGCGTGGCTGAATGCTACCGCCTCCTTCGAGCACCCCAACTACACGGCCGTCGATGATGACATCACCGCCACCGTCAACTACCGCCCACTCGGCGTCGTTGGAGCTATTGGCCCGTGGAACTGGCCGATGATGATCACCATCTGGCAGATTGCGCCGGCGCTGCGTATGGGCAACGCGGTCGTCGTCAAGCCCTCCGAGTACACCCCGCTTTCCGTACTAGGCCTGCTCAAGGTCGTGAACTCCGTGCTGCCGGAGGGCATCCTGCAGGTCGTCAGCGGTGCCGGTGAGGTTGGTGCGGCGCTGACGACCCACGAGGGCGTCGACAAGATCATGTTCACCGGTTCCACCGCCACCGGCAAGAAGATCGTGGAGGCCAGCGCCGACAACCTCACCCGCCTCACGCTGGAGCTCGGCGGCAACGATGCCGGCATCGTGCTGGACGACGCCGACCCGAAGGAGATCGCCGGCGACCTCTTCTGGGGTGCGTTCATCAACACCGGCCAGACCTGTGCGGCGATGAAGCGCGTGTACGTGCCGGAGTCGCTGTACGACGCCGTCTGCGAAGCCCTCATCGAGGTGGCCAAGGCCTCCCCGATGGGCGTGGGCCTGGAGGAAGAGAACGTGCTCGGCCCGCTGCAGAACAAGCAGCAGTTCGACATCGTTGACAAGCTCGTCAACGCTGCCAAGGACTCGGGTGCCCGCGTGCTGCTGGGCGGCGACCCGGACTACGACGCGCCGGGCTACTTCTACCCCACCACCCTGGTGGCGGATATCGACCCGGATAACCCGCTGGTCGTCGAGGAGCAGTTCGGTCCGGCACTGCCGATTATCAAGTACACCGACCTCGACTGGGCCATCGAGCAGGCCAACAAGCTGGACGTGGGCTTGGGCTCCTCCGTGTGGTCCTCCAACCGCGAGCGCGCTCTGGAAGTTGCTGCTCAGCTGGAGGCTGGCACCACCTGGATCAACAGCCACGGTGCCGTGGATCCGCGTGTGCCTTTCGGCGGTATCAAGTCCTCCGGCTACGGCGTGGAGTTCGGCACCGAGGGCCTCAAGGGCCTGGCGTACCCGCAGATTATCAACGGCTAAAACCGCCGTGGCGCTGCTATTCTTAGCGCCATGAGCACCGCCAAAGTCCCGGAGATCGAGTACGCAGCCTTCGACGCCATGAAGGAGGTTGCGTCCTCGCTGAAAGCTGCCTACCTCACTAGGGCCGCTGAAGCAGGCAACGACGTTGAATCGCAATGGTGGATTCGCCAGAACTGGCTGGTAGAGGACATGGTTGGCGAGGTTGATGCAACTGACATCGAAGCCATCCGATCCGCTGCGGCTCTCTTTGCGCAGCGGCTTGAAGCCCTCTCCTCCGAGCACAAAGCGGCATAGCCTATGCTTTCTGCCGCTGACTTCCCCGTTGATCCGCAGGTTATGGAGCAACGGCTAAAGACTCTGCAAGCCAGCTATTTCGGCCGATCGAATGCTCATGGTCCGGCTGTTCCAGAGGTCATTTATGTGGCGGGGCAGCCAGCGTCAGGCAAATCAACGGCCATTGAATCGGTAAAGAACGGTCACGCGGTCCTTGATTCCGATGAGATTCGGAAGCTGCACCCCGCCCTCGACGAGATTGTGGAGCGCGATCCCTTACGCATGGACGTACTCACCAATGGGCCGGTGCCCTATTGGATGTCCTCGCTGATTGAGTATGGCCGTCAGCACGGGCACTCCCTCATCATTGAGAACACGCTGTCCAACCCGGAATTCATCGCGGGTGAGATAGCCAAGTTTCGGTCTGCGGGTTTCCGCGTGAAGGTCGTGGGCCTGGCGGTGGCGCAGGAGGTCTCCAGGCTGGGCGTGGTCCAGCGCTACCTGGAGGCGCAGCGTGTGAGCCGCTACCCGCGCTGGACCAATGAGGTTTCCCATACGTCGGGCTTTAAAGCCATCGTCCCAGGGCTTCAAGCGATTGCCCCGCTTGTCGACGACCTCGAGATCCGCACCCGCGACGGCCGTACCTTGAGCGGCATCGAGGATATTGAAGCCGAGCGCGCAACCTGGTTCGACTCCCCCGCTGTTCGGGCCGACTGGCTGGCCCGTTTCGACAGCTGTGACTTGAGTGGGCTTGAAGCTGAGAAGCTCACGCAAAACCTCGTGGCTGATGCAGAGCTTATCCGCAAGCTTTAAGGCTGTGCCCGTGGAACTGCGCGCCCGGTAGGCGGTGAGAGCTTCGTGTCAAAGCGGCTGCTGGCGAGCTGGCGGTCTGCGAGGTCTAGCAGGCTGAGGATGTCGTCTGCGTGGAGTTTAGATTCAACGTGTGATCGACCGCCGATTATCGGGCACGCTGGACTTCAGTTCATCTGTGGTCGAGCGGCCCAGGCGTTGACATTGCATTGCTGCTCGGTGTGGTCGCCCGCAGCCCGAGCGAGTGTCTCGCTCCGGCTGCGATCGCTGTGATGCCGGTCCATGACTGGACATCGCACTGGCCTCTGCTGTCGTCGCTGACGGCGACGACGGTGCCGTCTTCGTGTAAGCCGACGGTGTGTAGGTAGCCGGCAAAGACCCCGGACACGTGTGTCCACCGGGCGACGTCGGTCTGCCCTCGCTGATTGTTGCCAGTTGCGAGGGCTGTGCCGTCGCGTCGAACTGCGATTGTGTGCCAGTCGCCGCATCCGATCTCAGTTGACCATGATCTCGCTGTAGATTGTCCTACGTGGGGGGCATGTGGTGGAGTAAAGATTTTCGACCTGACATCTGGCCGCAAGACAGGAAGGAGCCCGGGACCGGGAGTACGATGCCTAATGATCCTCTCAACCTCGACAAGGCCGGCGAGTGGGCTGGCGTGTGGTGGCTGCCGGAAGCCCCTAGCGAGAAGGTCCCGGGTGTCCTACGGTACGACCCGGAAGATGGTCTCTCTCTGTCGCTGATCGGCACCTTCGAGGATCGGATCTTGACGACGGACTCGTCTGGATGGACTGCTGTTCACGAAGGAACCCGCACCTGGGAAGTCATGCACGGTGTGGCCGAGCTCAGGGAGATCACACTGCTTGGCTGTGTTCCTAGGAGCACCAGAAGGACCATGGGTGCGCGAGTGGCGAGCCCTGATAAGCAGACCGTGACCGCGACGGTCGCCATCATCGGCGCGCATGTCAGCGGTGACGCGGATCCGGCGTTCGCTAGGGCAGAAGTCTCAGTCGAGGATCTGAGTCTCTGGGCGGCGTCTTCTGTGTTCGAAGGATCCCTCGGGGCTCCCGACGGCAAGATCGATGGGACCGGGCGTATCTCGGTGAAGCCGGTCGAGGCGCAATCGGTCGTGGTCGACGACACTGAGTATCGCCTTCAGCACACGCACACGCTTCCATTCTTCGACCAGCGCAAGGGAGGAAGCGTCGGACGTATGCGGGACACGGTGTCCATCTGCGTCGTGCCAGCCGAACCATTCTCTCTGAGTGTTGCTCTGCAGGAGGCGAGCCTGGTGCAGGACCTGATCTCCCTGGCGACGCATCGCGCGGCCGGAGTGATCTGGCTCCGACTGGAAGTTGCCGGGACCGAGTCGCACTTCCCTGATGGCCGCCCGCTGCCGCGCCGACGTGCCGATGTGCTCTACTCACCGGCCGCGCTTGGAAAACACGACGCGAAAGTCGTCGATCACCACCGAATGTTCTTCACCTGCGGCTCGATCCCATTTGAGGAGGTCATGCCCCGATGGTGCGAGGCCCATGGCCGCCTGGAGGCAGCGACAAACATGATCTTGGGCTTGCGCTACGCACCGGCCCGTTTTGTTGAGAACAATCTTCTGACGGCAGTCGATGCTGCCGAGGTGTTGCACCGCAACCTCCGCATCGACGAGAAACCGTTCCCCAACGCGGAGTTCAGGGCGATGCGAGAGGCGATGCTGGCGCAGGTTCCCGATGAGCACCGAAACAGGTTCAAGGGGGCGATCCGCAACGACCCGACCCTCCGTGATCGGCTCCATGCCCTCGCCGCGCGACCCGATCAGGAAGCGATCGCACAGCTCTTACCGGATGTCGACCATTGGGCGAAGTGGACGACGCGCGCCCGCAATGACCTCGCGCACGAGGGCAGAACGCCCAACCATTCCATCGAGGAGCTGATCGCCGTCGTCGAGGTGACGACCGCGGTCGTAATCCTCAACGTCTTGCACGAGCTCGGGTTGCCGGCGGAGCGGCAGCGAGAGATCGTGCGGGAGCACCCGCAACTGAGGGCTACGTTCCGTACCGCTGCCGAATGGCTGGTTCCCTCACCAAACCCTTAGGTGCACTGCGATAGCCGCTACTTCGGAACCTCCGTGACGCTGCTGCCCGGTCGTTTAGTGCGAGACGCGTGTAAGCCTGCTCTATCGCTCGTTCGTTGAGTGCGTCATGGCGGGCGGGCGAGACGACCGGCTGTAAGTGGTGGCAGCGCGTCAGTGCCGCCTGGTGCGGCGGTGAGACGGGAGAATGTCGTCGGCCCTTAAGAACGCGGTGGAGTTCCGCTTCAATGTCAAAGCTCCATGTCGACGTGCTGCCGGGCCCGTTTCCCCCGGAAGCATGTCTGAGACCGTCATGACGCCTGAGACGCTTGCCCTACGCGGGATTCTCGTTGCGCGTCTTGACTAGTTCCAGGTGCTCATCGATCGGTACGGCGCGACCAACCCGAAGTTGTTCGGGTCCGTCGCGCGCGGCACCGCGTCTGCAGGATCGGACATCGACATCCTCGTCGGGATGGACCCTGCGGAGGGACGTCTCCTGATGCGTGCGTCTGGTCTGCTCGAGGAGAGTCGCGCTCTGTTCGGGCGCGATGGCATCGACGTGTTTCCTGCCCAGTTGCTCAGGCACCCGGTATCCGCTTCGACGCTCGCCGAGGCGGTGCCGCTGTGAGTCGCAGTCCGGCGAAGCCGTGAACCATCTTCCCGATGAGATCACCGGCGCGCACCCTGAGATCGTCTGGCCTCAGATTCGGGATTTCCGCAACATCCTGGTGCACCAGTATTTCGGCGTCGACATCGACGTGGTCCGCGATATCGTCGATACTCATCTGCCTCCTCTTGCCTAGGCGCTGCGGTGCCACATCTCTGCTAACTGACGGCGCGGCTCCAAAGGTTATTCGGCTACGGAACGTGGTCGAGTTTAAGTTCAATGTTAGCTAAGGGCCTTATTAAAAGCGTTTGGCAACACGCGCTCCTATTTACCTTCGTATCTCGCGAGACGCTGACGTGGATGGCCTCACCATCGACCGGCAGCGTCAGGACTGTGAAGCCATTGCAAAGCAGCGTGGCTTGGACGTTGGACATAGGACATAACTACGTCGATCAGTCCATTTCCGCGTCAAAGAAGAATGTGGCTCGCCCCGACTACGACGCCATGGTGGCATCCTTTGAACGCGGCGAAATCGACGCGATCATCTGCTGGGACCTCGAACTACCCGCCCCACGTCGGTGGGTAGTCCGATCAGTCGGACAAAACTACTCCCGCACCACAGCGTAATAAGGGGTGCACCTTAAAAACATCCGGAGGTGGGGGTAACTCCCCCTCGTTGCCCAGAGACAAAATACGCCAGTGGCGTCTGTACGACGAGCCGAAGGTAGGACAAATTCCAATCCAGAGAGGTCTTGCACTGTTGCGGTGCGGTTGTCTTCTTTCTCACCGTATTGGACCCTGCGAAATTAATTGGATACGATAGGCCCATGTTGATTTCAGGTTCCGTTTTCATGCGGCCGCTCACCAGCCGCTAAGGCGGTTTTCTCCCTCCCGCAGGTTAGAAACCGCTCCGGTCCTTTAGCCGGGCGGCT